>SLST01000018.1 GCA_007130265.1 Spirochaetales bacterium | reverse complement strand
CGAACCCGCAGTCGATCGGGTGTCACTACATGGAGTGATCGGGCTAGCGGTCGCGAACGAGAAAAACCGTCATCTCCTCCCACGACGGCGGCCCGGTCGAGTGGTCGAGCGTGTTGTGTCCCGCCTCCTCCTGCACCCACAGACTCTTGGGCCCTGCGTACCCCTCGTGGAGACGCCGCCCGAGCTCGGCGGGAACGACGTCATCCCTTCCGGCAACCACCACGCCCACGCGCCCATCGTAGCGTTCGAGCGCGCGCTCGCTGTCGTAACGGTCGGTCAGCACGCCACGCACGAGGAATCTCGGGAAGGTGGCCGCTCCCACATCGACGATATTCGTGAACGGAGTGATGAGCATGATGCCGGGCACCGTCTCCGGCCGCGCGGCGGCAACTCGGGAGGCTACACCGGTGCCGAGCGACTCGCCGATCAGATAGACCGGGCGCTCGGGGTCCTCATCGAGGAGAGCGTCCACCGCCGCAATCGCGGATGGAACGATCGTCGCCTCGCTCGGACGGCCGGGTCGCGACCCGAACCCCGGGTACTCGAAGAGATGGACGTCCCAGGCGCGCTCCTTCGACGGCTCAGGACTGCGCACCGACTCGAGCCCCGTGAGTATCGCCTCCCGGTGAAGGCTGTGCCCGGCGTTCCCGTGAAACAGCACGATACGATGAGCAGCCGCTTCACGGTCCGGGCGGCGCCATCCTATGCGAACACCATCGCCGTCGGTCCACGGAACGAGACCGACCTCCGCTGCGGCATCGACGAGCTCGGATTCGCCGGCGCGGGTCGGGTAGTAGACGAACGTGTTCCGGCATCCCCCGAGCGCGAGCACGCTGACCGCGAGCAGTCCGAGTCGCACGGCACTCACAGCAGGTTGATCCCGTGCTGCCTGCACACCGAACGCATCTCGGTAGGCCAGATGCTTGCCTGTATCTCCCCAATGTGAGCCTTCTTGAGGTAGAGCATGCACAGACGCGACTGGCCGATACCCCCGCCGATCGAGGCGGGCAGCTCGCCGCGCATCAACCGTCGATGGAAGTCGAGCTCCATCCTGTCGGTCGCGCCGCAGAGCTCGAGCTGCCGGCGGAGCGTCTCCGGAACGACCCGTATCCCCATCGACGAGAGCTCGAATGCTTCATCGAGCACACGGTTGTGGACCACGATGTCGCCGTTCAGACCACACCGGTCGGATGCGGTCTGTGTGACCCAGTCGTCGTAGTCGGGAGCTCTCCCGTCGTGAATCGAGCCGTCGGAGAGCCGGCCTCCAATCCCCACGACGAAGATCGCGCCGTACTCCCGAACCGCCTCGCGTTCCCGCTCACCGGGGGTGAGCGACGGGTACGCGTCGAGCAGCTCCTGGCTGTGAAGCACGGTCATGCGAGGCGGCAGGTAGGGTGAGAGTTCATCGTACTCGTGACAGATGTACCGCTCGGTGCGCCTGACGATGTCGTACACCCTTTCGGCCGTCTCCACGAGATACTCGACCGATCGGTCTTCGGGGTTGACCACCGCCTCCCAGTCCCATTGGTCGACGTAGAGCGAGTGCGTGCTGTCCGGCACTTCATCAGGCCGGATGGCGTTCATGTCGGTGTACAACCCTTCGCCCGCCGTGAACCCGAGATCGGCGAGGGCAAGCCGTTTCCACTTCGCTAGCGACTGCACGATTTCGGCCCGCCGGTTTTCTATCCCGGGCATCTCAAAGGTCACCGGCCGTTCAACCCCGTTGAGATCATCGTTCACCCCGGTGCCGGTTTCGACGAACAGCGGTGCGGTCACGCGCGCGAGGTTGAGCTCAAAGGCGAGACTGGTCTGAAAGGCCTCTTTGATTTTCAGAATCGCCCGCTCGGTTTCCCGCGGTGAGAGAATCTCGTGGTATGATTGGGGCAGGTGGAGTCGACCTTGCATTGTGCGATGGTATCAGGGCGATAACCGTGCGTCCAGATTCGGGTACACGATTCTCCGATCGAGTGGCATATTGTGAGAAGGAGAGTCAGGATGAATGACGGATTTGCGCCAAAGAACAACTGACACACCGCAGTCGAGGCGAACGGTTCTGCTCGCGCCGTCGAGGCTGGGTCTGTATGCCTTCGCCCTGGCCATATCGTATCTGGCCGGCGTCTACCTCGGTGGAGTGCTGCTCTTCGTCTGGTACACGCTCCTGTTGCTCCCGATTCTCTCGATCATCCAGGCGCGGTCGACCCGCAAGCATCTGCTCATCCGGCAGGAGTTCGTGAACGAGCTCCCCTCGAAGGGCGAGATGATCGGCTACGTCCTGAGACTGACGAATCTCTCTCGCCTGCCGTCCGCGCCGATCCACGCGGACTTCCACCTGGGACTCGCGCGACGGGGTGTCGAGCGACGCAGCATCTACCTCTGGTCACGTGAGACACGCACCGTCGAGCACCACGTGCCGTGCACCTACCGCGGCGTCTACACCGTGGGACTCGCCCGGATGACGGTCTGGGACGTATTCGGGCTGATCGGATTCTCGCTGCCGGTCTCCGACCGTACGTTTCTGCTCTACCCGCGGATACTGGACCTGCAGACGGCGCCGTCGAGCTACGGGAACGAGCGTACGATAGCGGACACGCCGTCGCGCAGCGGAGACGTCGACTTCTCGCTCTTCCGGGGCCTGCGGACCTACCAGGACGGCGACGACGCACGGCACGTCTCCTGGCGGACGCTCGCGCTGATCGGCGAGCCGCTGGTGCGCGAATACGACTCGGCGGCCGAACCGGCCGTCACGCTCTGCATGGACACTCGCCCCGTAGGAATCGGCGGAGACGTCGAGCTCGACGTTGAGGACTCCGTCATCGAAGCGAGTCTCGCGCTGACGCGCTACTACATCACCCACGGAATCCCGGTGACCATGGTGATCGGCAGCACCGTCGAGAGACTGGCCGCCGGCGACCAGGTCGGGTTCACGCGCGTCCATGCGTCGATGGTGTCGCTCGAGTTCGACTCGACACTCTCTCCGGCCTCGCTCTACGACTATCACCGGGCCGACCCTGCCTTCGGCGACGGAGCAGTCGTCTTCGTGACCCACCGCCTCGACCCCGGCGTCATCGACCTCGTGGAACGCAGTGACGGGAGAACGGCACAGGCCGCCGCGATCCTCGTGACGTCGGGGCTGCACCCCGGAGATCGCTCGGCAGCGCAGGACCGCCGCCGGGATGTGACCGACCGGGCCGGGGTTCTCATCACCGTCGACTCGGCAGACGCCCTGATCCAGGAGCTTGCGCAATGGCACGCAGAATCGTACTACTGAGTCTTCGCCTGCTGGTTCCGATCAGCATCGCCGTGGTACCGCCGGTTGTAACGCACCTGTGGCTTCAGGCAACCGGACCACTCTTCATCGTGGCGCTCTGGGCCGCGGCGGTCGCGCTCCTGATAGCGTACATCCCTGATATGGCGGTCCTCTTGCGAGGCATCGCGAAGGGAATCATCGCGGTACTGACGGCGCTCGCCGGACTCATCCTCCTTGCGGCAATGGTCATCATCCCGCTCTCTGCCTATCTCCTGTGGATGGAGCTCGTCCCCGCGGGTGTTGCACGGGGCGCGGTTTCGTTCATATTCGTCATGCTCGTCGGATTCGGCTCGGCGCTCTTCGGCGGCTTTCTCAGAAGACGGCCGGTCAGTGCGTCCTCGGCGTATGTGGCCTGGCTCGCGTTCCTCTCCATCCCGCTGTTCGGACGAACCGAATCGATCGTGGTTCTTGTTGCAGCCCTTCTGCTGCTGCTCATCACTGCGCCGTCGCACCGACGGAGACTCGCCGATTCACGCCGGGCCACCGCCCATGCCGCGGTGCTGCTTACCTTCACCGTGATGATGGCGATGGGGTTAAGTGCTGCAACGTCGCCACGCGGCAGCCGCCTCGTCGATCGCGTCCTGAGCCCGCAGTTTCGCCGAATCGTGGTCTCCGCGCTTCCCGCGTTCCCGATCATGTACGACGTCCCCGGGTACGGATACCGCCTGCCGGTCGAGGAGGTGTCCGCCAGTCCGGTGCTGTCGAACCGCGCCATATTCCGAGTGACGCCCGAGGGGCGCTCACCGATCTACCTGCGCACTGAGGTCTTCCACGCATTCACCGGGTCTTCCTGGCAGACGTCCGAGTCGGTGATATCCGCCGCTCCCGAATCACAGCAGACCCGCGGGCGTGAACCGAACAACCGCGTTCCGCTGCGACCGGCCTCCGCGCGGCTGCCGGACGCCTCCGGGGAACAGACCGAGACGACGCAGATAGAAGTTCTTGCGGATTTCTACCCTGCCATACCTCACACGCTCGACACGCACGCCGTCAGCGTACGCGATCGTGACCGTCTGGTCTTCGACCGCCCGGGCGAGGCGATCGGCTACTCGCTGCGCGATCCCCTGCTCTACGGCGAACGGATCACCCTCTACCGCGAACCGGTCCGGGTTCCAGACGATCCTCCGGGTTCGATCTACCTGGAAGTTGCGTCGGGCACCGCCGCGGAGATCAGGGAGCTTGCGGAGCGGCTGAAAGGACCGACCGCTTCGGACAGTATCGTCAACACGCTGCGATTCCTGCGCGATGAGTTCGAGTACACGCTCGAACCCCCGCAGCCCCAGGAACGCTCCGATTTCCTCACGGCCTTCCTCTTCGACCACAAACGGGGCTACTGCGTCCAGTTCGCCACCGCCTTCACGGTGATCACACGGCTCCAGGGTATCCCGACGCGATACGTCACTGGTTTTCTCGTGCAGCCGCCGCCACTTGACGATATGCTCGCGGAGATAGACGGGCTCGGGGAGTTCGACGTCGCGCTGACGCCGGATGTGATCGTGACCGGCTACAGCTCGCACGCCTGGCCGGAGGTCTGGCTGCCCGAGCACGGCTGGCGAACCATAGAGGCGACCCCTCCCATGCAACCGTACGGGTACGAAAACCACTTTTTCGATCGCTGGGAGTCCGTCAGGAACGAGGGCCGTACGGTTCAGCAGCTCCAGCAGGTTCTGCAGACCGAATCGGCGGAACCCCAACCCGAGCCGAGCTTCGCCCTTTCCCTGCCCGATCTACCGACATGGCTTCCGGCCTGGCTGATCGCGCTTCCGGCGATCGCCCTCGTCACCGTGTACACGAAACGATCGTTGCGCCCGGCCGGCGATGCCGCGCAGTTCCGGAGTGCGGTGAAGAAGCTGCGTGCCCGCAGCGTTCGAGCCGGATACCCGCGCCCCGAACGCCTCGGGTGGACCAGGTGGGCGCAGCGGGCGGACAACGGCGCGAATCGCGTGGCGCAGGTGATCCTCGCGGTCTCCTTTGGCGGGCGAGCACCGTCGCAGCGAGACGTTCAGCTGGTTCGCCGGTTCACCCGGAAACGAATCGCCTCGCGGACTCGTCGTAACGGAGCATCGGACCGCTCATCTCGTGCGGATCGATCCCGAGCACGCGTGCCGGATTCCGTACTCCGACCGTGAGCAGGTCCTCATACGAGAGAAAGCCGAGCCCGGCAAGCCAGTTCATGCACTCACGCATCGTCCTGCCCGACCCGGCGAGATACCTGGTCTGCGGATTGACGACGAGCCCGTCCGGGGTGACCTCGACCTCGCTGCCGAGCGTTCGATGCCGCCCGGGAGGCAATCCGACGACCGGAGCAGCGTCGCTCACCACGATCGTGTGTTGCACGCCTTTGACCCGCAGAATCAGGCGGACGAGGTCCGCGGGAAGATGGTGGCCGTCGGAGATGAGCGTCGCATCCAGCCGCTGCTCGGCAAGTCCTGCCAGCAGGGGGTTCTCGTGGCGATTCACCTCGTGCGGCAGTCCGTTGCCCAGGTGCGTGAGCAGCCTCGCGCCTGCCTCCGCGGCCCGCCTCACCGCTTCGTATCCGGCCATCTGGTGACCGAGCGAGACCACCACGCCGGCAGATGTCGCCCGGGCGATCAACTCCTCCACTCCGGCCGTCCCCGCCGAGACCGTCAGGATACGAATCGTCCCCTGAGCGGCGTCGTGCAATCGTTCAAACAGCGCAGCATCCGGAGCAGCCACCCACTCAGGGTTGTGCGCGCCGATCGCCCCTGGCGTGGGGTCGAGAAAGGGTCCCTCGAGGTGAATCCCGGCAACGGCCCGCGGATCATCGTACGCGGCCGCCGCCGCGGCCACCGTCTCGAGGTTGCGAACGAGGCGATCAGTGGGTGAGGTGATGATGGTGGGCGTGAACACCGCGGTGCCCGAGTTCCGTATCAGGTCGAAGGCACGCAGGCACTGATCAGCCGTCAGTTCGTCTGCCGAGAAGTCGATGCCGTGGGTGCCGTTGACCTGCAGATCGACAAACCCGGGAATGCGCATTGAGTCCATCACCCGGTGACGCGCTTCGACAGCCTCGACGCCGCGGGGCGGTCGAGAAAGAGCGTGCACGCCTCGTGCGTCTGGAGGATCGAGGCCGGGCAGTCCGGACTCACCGGTCCCTCCACGGCGCACGCCACCGCCACGCTCTTACGCTCATCGGGCACGGTGCAGATGATCCGGCGCGCCCGCAGGATCTCGCGGCAGCTCATCGATATCGCCCTGGTCGGCACCTCTTCGAGCGACGCGAACCACCCCTCGCCCATCTGCTGGCGCCGGCACGCCTCATCGAGCTCGACGACCAGATAGGGCACCTCGGTATCGAAATCCGCGGGAGGATCATTGAACGCGAGATGGGCGTTCTCACCGATCCCGACGAAGGCGACATCCACGGTTCGCGCGGAGATCACCCCGGAGAGCCGACGGCACTCCGCCTCCGAATCGTCCGTGCTCCCGTTCACATACTCAAAGTGCCCGATGGGACTGCCGGCCCGCTTCTCCGCGAGCCGCTCCACGAATCGCTCGCGAAGGTACCTGCGAAAGCTCGCCGGATGGTCGGCGTCGAGCCCGACGTACTCGTCGAGGTGGAAACCCGTCACCCTGGACCAGTCGAGGTCGGACTCCAGGAGTCGATCGAGCATGGTGAACTGACTCGCGCCGGTGGCGAGGATGATGACCGCCTCGCCGCGCTCGGCGATCGCGCTGCGGATCGCATCGGCGCCGGCCGCCGCGGCCGCGGCACCCATCTCCTCGGTGGTGTCTGAGAGGTTGATCGTCATGGTGTTCCTTTCTGATTCGGTCTTTGGCCGGATTGTAGCACAAGCGACGCCGTGGTTGAAACCGCCGCCGAAGCGCAGCGCCCCGCCTTTTGTCGGTTGTGGCATTGTGACCTTTGTCGTATGGTCGAACCACCGATGATGGAGGCAGGCGATGAAGATTCTGGTGCAGTTCGACTCGTACGCGATGGACTACGAGATCAAGGGCGAGATAGGCGGCATGGGTGGGATCGACGGAGTGGAGGCGGTCACACTGATGCGCAAGATCGCCGGTGACGCACCGCACTTCTGTATCGAGCTCGAGATTGACGACGAGAAGATGGAACCGGTGCGTGAGAAGCTCGACCGCTACCGCAGCCAGTACGGCGGTCAGATCTCGAACACCGTCGTCACGACGTACAGGACCGTATAGTCAGGACTGTCAGGACCGCGGGCGACCGGGTCCCGCCGCGAGGATCACGACGTCGGGGCAGTCGGTGAGGATACCGGGAATCCCCGCATCGACGAGCAGCCGAGCACGCTCGGCGGTGTTCGCGTAGAAGACGTTCACCCGTGCTCCGGCGGCCCGGGCACGAGCCACATATTCCTCGGTGAGGTCACCGTAGGCGGGTTGAAGGAAGTCCATACGCCGGCGGAGCTGCTTCTCGACGTCGGCCCGATCCTCGCCGGTGCAGACGGGAACGCGCGGATCGAGCCTGCGCACGTAGTCGGCCTCACCGAAGCTGTTGAGCATGAGGAAGGCGGAATCGTGGAGACGAAACTCCGTGAAAAGGCCGACGATCGTTCTGAGGGCGTCGCGGTCGGCGGTGTAGACCTGGACATTCATCCCAACCCTGCCGGCCAGCGCTGAGAGGGTTTCACGCAGGGTGGGTATCGACTCGTCTCCGGCGGGAGTCGCCGAACGGTAACCTGTGTCATGCGGCCCCCGCCAGAACGTCGCGTTCAGGGGCTTCAGCTCCGCGAGCGTTCGCTCGCGTACCGGCCCGGTTCCATCGGTTGTGCGATCCAGGCTCTCATCGTGGATCACGACGAGCTCGCCGTCGGCAGTCCCGCGCACATCGAACTCGACCACGTCGGCGCCGATCCCGACGGCCTCTCTGAAGGCGCAGAGCGTATTCTCCGGGTATCGCCCCGACCAACCGCGGTGAGCGGTGACGACGGTCCGTCCCGGCCGCGCATAGAGCTGTTTCAGCGTCATCGTGCATCCTCCGCAGGTCAAGGCTACCGTGCCGGCGGCGGCTCGTCCACCAGGTGGACCAACGGCGACCTGACCACTACACTACGGTCCGTACTGTCGTTCAGTGTCCGGGCACGGAGGAGGAGTAGACTGTGACATCACGTGAGATCGTGAAGCGATGTATCGAGTTCCGGGACCCTCCGCGGATCGGAGTGCACTTCCGCGTCGATCCGCTGCACGGCAAGGTCTGGGATGAGACCGATTTCGCGGGAGTAGGCTACGCATCCGATCCGACGTACGATCCGAAACCGGGACAGACCGAGTGGGTCACCGAATGGGGCGTTCGGCGCAAGACGCTCACGACTCAGCTCGGTGAAGCGGTAGGGTTCCCGCTCGCGGAAGGATGGCATCTGCTCGATACCTACGAGTTCCCGGACTTCGAAGCGCCGTGGCGATGGGCACACCTGCACGACGCCGTGGACAGAGCGCACGCCGAGGGCCGCTACGTCTACGGGGCGATCGGGAGCCTGATGCTCCTGCCCATGGACCTTCGCGGGATGGAGAACTGGTTCATGGATAACGCGGCTGAGCAGGATAACCTCGCGCGGCTCCTCGACCGGATCGTCGACACCAGCGCATCCATGATCAAGCGCTACGCCGCGGCAGGCGTGGACGCGGTGATCACCTACGACGACATGGGAACGAACGACCGGCCGCTGGTTAGCCCCGCGACGTTCCGCGAGCTCTACTACCCGCGCTACAAGGCGACGATCGACCTCCTGCACGAGCACGGCATGCACTTTCTGCACCACTGCTGCGGACAGGTGCGCAAGTACATGGACATGTTCGTCGAGGCAGGCTGTGACGTCCTGCAGCTCGACCAACCCACCCTGATGGGAATCGAATGGCTCGCCGAGCATTACGGAGGCCGGATCTGCTTCTGGAACCCCGTCGACATCCAGACGACGATGGGAAGCGGCGATCTCGACGCGATCGAGGACGAGGCGCACCGCCAGGTCTGGTACCTCGGCGGCTACGGCGGCGGCTTCATGGTCAAGGCGTACCAGCAGCCGGAGTCGATCGGCATCACCATCGAGCAGGCCCAGCGGCAGTACGACGCGTTCAAACGCTACGCGAGCTACCCGCTCACACCGTACCGCGGTACCGGTTGATCTGATCGCGCGCTATCTCGACGGCGCGTCGCGGTTTACCCAGGTCTCCGTGGACGGTGTAGACGTCTCGGACGATGAACTCGACCCCGACGTCGTGCGTCGCCTCGAGTGTGGCCCGGATCTCCGACGCCCATGCCTCTTCGTCCAGACTGACGTCGACGCCAAGCAGGTTGGGATTCGGTTTGCGCGAGTAGATCACGTCGGTCCCGCGAAGCGCCTCTCCCATGAAGCCTTCGTCCGCCCAGCGCGATATGCTCACCTTCTTCAGATGGGGGAACCGGCTCAGATCGTCCCAGAAAGGGTCGGCCGGTTCGCAGCAGCCCCAGTAGAGCAGGCCGAACGGCTCGCACACGTCGCGGTAGTAGGGATAGCAGAACTCGTGGAACATCGCCGGCGCAACCCCGACGGTCTCCTGGCTGTTCGATGAACCGAAGATATCGCACAGCCGAGCCGCCGGCGCCCCGTACCCGGGGGCCGGCAGCTGCGTCGTGAAGTTGTAGCTCGACCCGAAGCTCGCCTCGTTGCCGTTGTTCACCCGCAGCAGCCCTTCAGACTCCGCCCAGCGCATAACCGTGAGTGCGTTGTCCCGCAGATATCCCATGAGCCGATGGACCCCGTCCGGGTTATCGTACATGGCCATGAAATAGGCTTCCATGCCCATCAGCGTCACCATCGCCTGGGTGAGCATCGTGTCACCAAAGTGCCCGGTCACGAGTCGCAAAGGCAGAATATCACCGAGCAGATCCTCGAGGAAGGCAGCGTACGCGCGAGTCGCGTCGCGGTCTACGGTGCAGACCGGGGGTGCAAGCTTCTCGAAGTCGGCATCGATATCCTGGATCGGGTGCTCCTGCTCGAAACCGAGCTCCTCTCCCTGCCCGTCTCGCACGACCCTGCGGGGTATGTCGACGCCCCACTTGTCAATGGCAAGGTCCCAGCCGTAGGTGAAGTCACCGGGGATCACCTTGTCGTCGTCGATGAGCTCGTGGTTACGGATGCTCGAGAGAAGCCGCCGCTCGATCCGCCTTCCGAGCGCGGACGAGCACGTGAACAACCGTTCGGGCAGAAAGTCGCGGTCGAACGTCCATGTCTCGATGATGACCGGCGGCGGTACCGTGCGGTCGCCGTCGTTCAGCGCGGTCCAGCGCGCCCGTCGCTCCCCCATGACGGGCATCGCGGCAATCTCCGCCTGCCTTTCGGCGAGCTCGCGCAGGTACGTCCGTTCGGAGGCGGCAATGTGATAGTCCATGAGCATCCTTCCATGGGGTGATGCAACAGGATGACAGCGCTGCGGTCCGCGAGTCAAGCCGTCGGGACAGGCTATCGGGACATAGTTCTCAGGATCGCCGCCCTGCACTATACTGCCGACTCGGGAATTGGAGGCGCAATGAACCTCTCGACTCTGTTCCGTGTGCTGTTCATCACGATCTTCACCTCGCTCACCGCGATCCGCGTCTATTTTCGTGTTGCCACCGGAGCGATTCGAGACACCGGTTTTGCGAGAAAGGAAGGCGCGCTGCCGGTCGTTCTGCGCCTGGTTCTTGGCGCTCCGCTCCTCTTCGCGACGGGAGCCTACGTCTTCGCGCCCGCGGCATTCGGCTGGATGTACGTTCGGGTACCCCCACTCGTGCAGCTCACCGGAGCGATGCTCGGTTTCGCCGCAGTTCTTGGCATCTACCTCGTCCACCGCGAGCTCGGCACCTGTTTCTCGAGCACGCTGGTCATCCGGGAGAACCACAAACTGGTCCGTTCCGGGCCGTACCGCCTCGTTCGACACCCCATGTACAGCTCGTACCTCCTGCTCTTCGCGGGAGCCTTCCTCGTCTCCGGCAACTGGGTCGTCGGGGTGTGCGGGACCGCTATCATCGCAACGCTCATGACGGTGCGGCTCGCGCGAGAAGAGGCCCTGCTCGTGGACAGGTTCGGTGCTGAGTACGAAGAGTACCGAAGTACGACAGGTATGTTCATCCCCATGACCCACAAGCTCGCCAACGCACTGAAGGAGAGCCGCGACACCGTCGGGTGAGCCGCAGAGCTCTACGCCCGTGTCTTCAGGAGTCCATGGGCATCGGCGTATTCGGTCGCCTGGTGCACGAAGGCCTGCAGACGCGTTTCAATGCCGGTGTCGGCCTGGCCGTCGTAGGCGATATCGACCCACGGCAGGTCGTCGTGGTCCTTCCGGAAGGCCGACGAGATGGACGCCACGATCGTCCCCGGCAGGCAGGTGAACGGCAGGATATTCGCGACACCGGCGATGCCGGTCTTTGCGAGAGCCGCGGCGGCCCCGAACGCGAGCGGCGGGTCGCCCACGTAATCGCGGTGAACGTACGGGTCGCAGAGCTCGAGGATCTGCTCGACCGGGATGTCGTGCTCGTGGTCGAGCATGCCGTCGAGCGCATTGAAGAGACCGGCGCTGATGCGCCCCTGTATGAAGCGTTGCAGCCGGCCCTTCAGCTTGCCCTTCAGATCTCCGCGCCAGCCGCTCTCCTCTATTGACCGCAGCGAAGAAAGCGAAATCCACTCGTGCACCGGCGCCATAATCGTCTCCGCCCCGAGGTCCTCGAGCCTGCGCTGCACGAATCCGCTGCAGAACGGGTTGTCCCTCATGAAGATCTCGCCGACGATCGCGACGACGGGCTTCGCCGCCATCGCGTCGACCGGGATATCGCTGAAGGCGGCGCCCGCCCGGCGCAGAACCTCCTTCAGGTCACGCCCTCCGGTCGCGATCGACCTTTCGGCCTCGGTCAGGTAGCGCTGATACACCTTCTGGGTCGCGCCGGCGTCACGTTCGTAGGGGCGTTTCTCCTGCCTCAACCGCTCGAGGATGTCGATGCCCACGAGCGCCTTCCACATGAGCACGCGGAACCGGATGCCGCCGAGGCCGGGGTAGAACCCGCCGTAGGAGTCCTTGTTGCTCGGAGAGACGATCTGCACGTCGCCGTACCCGAGCCGTTCGAGCAGGATCCGCTGGAAGGTGTGGTACTGACCAAACCGGCACGGTCCGGCATGCGCCGGCATGAAGAAGGCGGACGAGGCAGGATCGACCCCGGTGTCCTCGAGCGCCTTGAGGATGCTGCCGGTCGTGCAGATCATCGGGAAGCACTCGCGCGACGAGGTGTGCTTGCGGCCGAGCTCGAGGTCGCGCTCGTCCTGCTGGGGAAGCACCTGCGCGTCCATGCCGCACCCGCGGCAGGCTGCTGCGAGCAGCACCGCACCGTCGTTCATGT
>SLST01000312.1 GCA_007130265.1 Spirochaetales bacterium | reverse complement strand
GGTTGATCTGCGCGAGCGCCTCGAGGATACCGTTGGCGATGTCGTCACACCGGGTGATCCCGCCAAAGATGTTGATGAGGATTGCCTTCACCCTGGGGTTCCCGGCGATGATCTTGAGCGCGCTCACGACTTTCGCCGGGTTCGAACTGCCGCCGACATCGAGGAAATTGGCCGGGTCACCGCCGTAGAGTTTGATGATGTCCATCGTGGCCATCGCGAGGCCTGCTCCGTTGACCATACACCCGATCGATCCGTCCATGCTGACGAAGGAGAGTCCCGCGGCGGTCGCGGCCGTCTCGTCGGCCGAGAGCTCCTCCGGGTTACGCATCGCCTCTACGTCGGGGTGCTTGAAGACGGCGTTGTCGTCGAAGTTCACCTTGGCGTCGAGCGCGACGAGCCTCTCATCCTCGACAAGCGCGTACGGGTTGATCTCCACGAGCGAGCAGTCCTTCTCCACGAAGATGCGGTAGAGCCTGCGCACCGTATCGTTGGCCTGACTGCGCAGTGCCGGCGTCTCGAAGACCTCGGCAAGAGCCTCGTGCAGCCCGGCTTCGTCGATGCCGTCGACCGGATGGATGGGATACCTGATGATCTCCTGCGGGCGGTTGACCGCGAGATCCTCGATGTCGACGCCGCCGGCCTTGCTCATCATGAGCAGGAGGTTGTTGTCGTTCCGGTTGACGGTGATCGAGACGTAGTATTCGCGGTGAATGTCGCTCGCCGGCGTGATCATCACCTTCTCAACGGGGATGCCCTTGATCGTGAGCGCGAAGATATCGCGCGCTCTCGCTTCGGCCTCTTCCGGCGTCTTCGCGATCTTCACGCCGCCGGCCTTGCCCCTTCCGCCGACGAGGACCTGCGCTTTCACGACGACCGTGGTTCCCATCGCAGAGGCCGCCTCCCGAGCGGCCTCCGGAGTGGTCACGATCGCCTGGTCGTTGACCGGTATGCCGTACTCCCTGAAGATCTCCTTGCCCTGATACTCGTGGATGTTCACGTCGCGGCTCCTCCGTCGTTCGTCTGCTCACCGCGCGCTTCCCTGAGCTTCTTGATCTCGCGCTTGGTGAAGTTGATCATCTTCGTCACCTTGATGTCGCGGGGACAGACGCGCGTGCACTCGAAATGGTTCTCGCACGCCCACACGCCGTCCGGTCGGTCGAGGATGTCGAGGCGTGCCTCGAGGCCCTTCTCCCGGCTGTCGAACACGAACCGCGCCGCCTGAACGATCGCCGCCGGTCCGATGAAGTTCGGGTTCCGATCGATGACCGGGCAGGCGGAGTAGCAGGCGCCACAGAGAATGCACTTTGTCGGGTCGTCAAAGACCGACCGCTCGTCGATACTCTGCACGTACTCCTTCTCCGGCGCCGGTTTCGTCTCGTCCGGGATGAAGTAGGGCTTGACCGCCCGGTAGTTCCCGAAGAAGGTGTCCTGTTTGACCATCAGATCTCGCTGCACCTCCATGTGACGTGCCGGCTCGATTCTAATCGTCGCGCCGTCGGATTCAGCAACGTCCTGAATCAGCGTCTTGCAGGCGAGGGCCTCCTTGCCGTTGATGATCATCGCGTCGGACCCACAGACGCCGTGCGCGCAGCTGCGCCTGAAGGTCAATGTCCCGTCGATGTTCCGGTTGATCGTCGTCAGCGCATCGAGCACCCGGTCGGTGGGCTCGACGTCGAGCGTATATCGCTTGACGTGCGACTCCCGGTCGGTCTCCGGGTTGAAGCGCTGTATGTCAAGATGGACCGTCATGCTTGCTCCTTCGTCTATGCGCGTCAGTACGTGCGCGGTTTTGGTTTCCAGATGGAAACATCGACATCCTTGTAGCCGATCTTCACCTCTGCTCCGTCGAGTGTCGCCATCGTGTGCTTCAGCCAGTTCGGGTCATCGCGTTCGGGGTAGTCCTCGCGGCTGTGCGCTCCTCGGCTCTCGGTCCGGTTCAGCGCGCTCGCGGCGGTGACGAGCGAGAGGTCGAGAAGATTCTCGAGCTCGAGAATGCCGAGAATGTCGGAGTTGAACCCCTTGCTCGCATCCTCGGTGCGTACGTTCTGGTACTCTTCGCGCAGACGCCGTATCTCGTCGACGGCCTCGGACATGGGCCGAGAGTTCCGATAGACTCCGACCTTGGCCATCATCGTCTCCTGCATCTTCTCGTAGAACGGACCGACGTGTGGCCCTTTTTTTCCGTCGCGAAGGCGTTCGATCTTCTTTGCCCCGCGCTCTTCGGCTCCCGACGGGATCGACGGCATCGAGACGTTCTGCACATACTCGGCGACGTGTCTGCCTGCACGCCGGCCGAAGACAACCAGGTCCACGAGACTGTTCGTCCCGAGTCTGTTGGCCCCGTGGACGCTTACGCAGGCACACTCGCCGGCGGCGTAGAGGCCCTCGTACGTGAGGTCGCCGGTGGTCACCTGTCCGTCAACGTTGGTCGGGATACCGCCCATCGCGTAGTGCGCGGTCGGCTGCACCGGCATCGGTTTTTCCGCCGGGTCGATCGCGAGGTAGGTCTTGCAGAAGTCGGCGATGTCCGGGATCTTTTCGTACACCACATCGCGACCGAGGTGGGTCGCGTCGAGCATGACGTAGTCGTCGATCTTCCGGTCGCCGCGAATGCCGTTGCCGCGCGAGATCTCGGTCATGATCGCGCGGCTGACCATGTCTCGTGGAGCGAGATCGAGCAGGGTGGGGGCATACTCCTCCATGAAGCGCGTGCCGTGCCGGTTGCGGAGAATTCCGCCTTCACCCCGCACCCCTTCGGTGATCAGTATTCCCATTCCAAGGATACCGGTGGGATGGAACTGGAAGAACTCCATGTCCTCGAGCGGCAGCCCGGCTCGAGCAAGAAGAGCCGGTCCGTCCCCGGTGTTCGCGTAGGCGTTCGACGTGATTCGGAACATCCGGCCGAACCCACCGGTGGCGAAAAGCACCGCCTTTGCCGTGTAGAGATGAAGCTCCCCCGTCGCGAGCTCGAGCGCGAGCAGCCCGGCGACTCGATTTCCATCCATGATGATGTCGATCGCCTGAAACTCGTCGTAGAAACTCACGTCGTTCTTGATGCACTGCTGGTAGAGTGTCTGCAGGATCATGTGCCCGGTCCGGTCCGCCGCGTAGCAGCTGCGGTGCACGGCCGACTCGCCGAAGTTGCGCGTATGCCCTCCGAAGCGGCGCTGCGCGATCCTGCCGTCCTCGGTGCGGCTGAACGGAAGTCCCCGGTTCTCGAGATCGTAGACCGCCTGGACCGCCTCTTCAGCGAGGATCTTCGCCGCCTGCTGGTCGACGAGGTAGTCACCGCCCTTGACCGTGTCGAACGCGTGCCACTC
>SLST01000067.1 GCA_007130265.1 Spirochaetales bacterium | reverse complement strand
TGCCTCGGTGATGGAGACCTCCCGCGTGCTTTCCTCGAGCCAGAACGAGCAGCGGCTCGCGCAGGAGAAGCAACGGCTCGTCGACCTGTACAACCAGATGGGCGACCGGATGCAGGAACTGATGGCGGCCGAACCGGCGGTGAAGGTCTACTCGTTCCAGACTCCGCCTACCGTCCACGGCGAGGCGTCTCGGCTGATCGCAAAACTGCGCGATATTCGCACGCAACACTATGAGTTCGTCTACTACATTCAGCGGGCATACGAGCTTCTGTTCAACCTCGCATTTGCCGAGCCCGACAACCATCGCAAGAATCATCTGATCGTGCGGACACCGGTCACCGACCCGGTGCAGAACTACGCGGTCCACAAGATCCCGGATGTCGATGAGGATCTCGAGAACACGGTCATGTGTGTGATGCTCCGCGGCGCCTTGCTTCCCTCGATGATCATGTCGAAGGAGATCGAGGAGTACACGTCCACCGGCTATGTAACGCCCTTTGCGCTCTTCAAGATCGGGCGCGACGACACCAAGCGCGAGAGTAACATGGAGTACATCCTGGATCTCGAGCGCAGCTATTTCGATCTCGACTCGCTCGCCGACAAGGACCTCATCTTCGCTGATCCCATGAACGCAACCGGCGGCAGCCTCGTGACGATCGTGAAGTACCTCCATGACCAGGGCGTGCGGCCGAGGACGGTGAGCTTCTTCAACGTCATCTCGGCCCTGAAGGGGAGCCTGCGCATCGTCAGAGCGATCGAGAACGCCCGCGTCTATACCCTCTGGATGGATCCGGCGCTCAACGAGAAGGCCTATATTCTGCCCGGCCTCGGCGATGCCGGAGACCGGCTCAACGGGATCGACATCGATTCGAAGCAACGGAACATCATCCAGCTCATCGCGGACTACGGGGCTACGATCGCTAACCTCTATCGGTCGCAGGTCCGGCAGATCGAGCAGACGGTGCTTGCGCGATGAGCCGACGCGGCAGACGCGCGGTACCCTCGTCGCGGCATCGCCGGTTGATCGCGGGGATCGCGGCCGTTGCTCTCGCGGCCGGCGCATGCGCGACCACGCTCGGTCGCGAGGAGCTCGCCGTCGAGTACTACAACATCGGCTCCGCCTATTTCGACCTGGGGGAGCTCGACAAGAGCGTGAGCTACCTCTCGAGGGCACTCGATCTCTCTCCCGACCTCGCGAGGGCCTCCTACAATCTCGCGCGAGTCTACGTGCTGCAGGGCCGCTACGAGCCCGCGCTCGAACTGCTCGACACGCTCCTGTCGCAGGATCCGTCCAACGCGCTCGTCATGGAGACGATCGCGTACACGCATTACCTGACTGGTGAGCTCGGCCCGGCAGCTCAGTGGTACGACAGGGCGCTCGATCTCAGCCCGACGAACCTCGATCTGCTCCAGAACCGGGCCACCGTGGCGCAGGAGCGAGGCGACCATGAGCTTGCCGTGCGGCTTCTGCGTCGGGCGCTTGACCTCGCCGATAGCCGTCCGCAACTCTCGCGACACCTCGCCGAAGCCGAGCGAGCGCTTGGGCGCTACGACCGGGCGATGGAGGCGTACCGCGTCTATGTCGATGGCGTCTCAACTCCCGACCCGGAGGCGCTCCTCGGCTACGCCGAGTTGCTCGAATCCCAGGAGTACTATGCGGTTGCGCTCGAAGTGCTCGATCGGTTGGTCGAGCGCGACGGGGTGGACTCCGAACTCCTTGCGCGAGCGCACTTCGCAAACGGTCGGATACTCCTCGTGCATGCGATGGAAGAGGACCGCGGGCTCGAGTCGTTAGCCGCGGCGCTCGAGCTCGGCTTCGCCGACGAAGATGCTGCCGCCGATCTCCTTGACGTCGCGCCGCCGGAGAGCGTGCCGGCGATCAGGGCCGCCCTGACCGCCGCCGGGCTTCTCGAACCCGACGACTCGACTCCCAGGGAAGACGGCGGGCCGACGGGAGAGACCCTGACCGAACCGGACCTTCCCACTGCCGACGAGTAGGCCGGGCTCCCGCAAAGCTACGCCAGAGCTTTCTTCAGTGACTCGTACACCGTGTCGGGCTCAGGGCTCGCATCGATCGTAGTGAGGATGCCTTTCGCTTCGTAGTACGACACGAGCGGAGCGGTCTGCTCGTGGTACACCTTCAATCGATTGCGGATTGCCTCTTCCTTGTCGTCGTCCCGTTGGATGAGCGGCTCGCCCGTTACATCGTCCTTGCCCGGTTCCTTCGGGGGGCTGAACTCGACGTGGTAGATGCGCCCCGACGGCTTGTGCACCCGTCTGCCCGAGAGCCGCTTCACGAGGCTCTCTTCCGCCACTTCGAAACGCACGGCGCGGTCGATCGTGGCGAACCCGTGAAGCGCCTCTGCCTGCGGGATAGTCCGTGGGAAACCATCGAGGATATACCCGTTCTGCGCGTCGGACTCCTGCAGGCGTTCACGGACCATCGCGATCGTGAGCTCGTCCGGGACGAGGTCGCCGGCTTCCATGATTGCCTTTGCCTTCAGTCCGAGCTCGGTTCCTTTGGCCATTGCCGCCCGAAACATGTCGCCGGTAGAGATATGCGGGATGCCCATCTCCTCGGCGAGTCTGCTCGCCATCGTCCCCTTACCGGCTCCCGGCGGGCCAAGAAATACCAGGTTCATAGAATCTCCTTCAGTCGCCACAGGCGCTTTGACCTGCAGCACGTTCTACGCCATCTTAGGTTGTAGGTTCACTGCAGTCAACGATCAGCAAGGAGCACGAGTATGGACTTTTGGGATCGGATGAAGGTCGCCATGGAGAAAGGGCTCGACGGCTCGCGAGAGCTCCTGGGCAAGGCGAAGGACCGCGCGCAGGATCTTGGCGAGCGGGGGGTGCTGCGGCTCGAGATCAGGCAGCTTGAGAATCAGGCAGAGAAACTGATCGGGAAGCTCGGAACTCGCACCTACGAGGCGCTCGTCACGGAGCAACGGCTCCAGGTCGATCGGGATACTCAAGGCGTTGCCGAGTTGATAGGCGAGATCGACGAGGTCCGCGAGCGGATACGCGAGAAAGAGGCTGCGCTCGAGATTGCCATGACCCCCGAGGATCGCGAAAGCACAGGACAAAGCTCGACGGAGTCTTGACATCGGATCGGACTCGTAGTAGGTTACGGTTCGCGCCTTCACGGAGGCGCATCCAGAGCAGCCCATCATACCTGAGCAGTTTTTCGGGTGGGATGTCTGCAGTGATCTTTGTCATTATGAGGGAAGGGAAGAGAGAATGGCTTAAGGATCCGGGTGGAGAGTTCCGCGAGGGGCTTGAAGACCGGAGACTGAAGTCGGTGTAAGGTTTGAGCGGGTTTGC
>SLST01000423.1 GCA_007130265.1 Spirochaetales bacterium | reverse complement strand
AGTCGATAATATTGACGATGAAACGCAATATGGGTCGGTCATCGCTCGAGCGACCGGATGACGAGCGCGTCGGCAGCTTCCATCTCCGCCCTGCTGATCGTGTGGCCCATCCCGGGGTAGAGCTCCATGACGACGTCCGCCCCCAGCCGACGCAATGCTTCCGCGCTCTCCTCGACGCGCGAGCGGGGGACCTGGGGATCGACGTCACTGCAGCCGATGAACACCGGAGTGCCGCCGAGCGTTGCCTCCCCCTCCCAGGTCGTCCCGGGCGGACCGAAAAGGCCGCCACCGAGCGCGATGACGCCGGCGTAGCGCTTGGGATGCCTGACGACGAACTCGAGCGCCAGACAGGCTCCCTGATCGAAGCCGTAGAGAAAGAGCCGGTCAGGCGGGATCCGCTCCAGCTCCGCCTCGAGGACGAGACTCGAGAGTACGGTCATCGCCGATTCGACCCCGACGCGGTTCTGCTGGTACGGTACGAGAAAGCTGTACGGGTACCAGCTGCCGCCTTCGGCCTGAGGCAGGAGAAACGCGAGATTCGCGTCAGTGAACTGCGACGCGAGGCTCTTCATGTCCGCCGCGGCGCCGCCGCGGCCGTGGAGCATGATCATGGCCGCGTCGGCTACCGGGAGCTCGGGGCCCTCGTGGAGCAGCGGCTGACCTTCGTGACACGACATGGCACCTCCGCGCGAAGAGTACCATGGACCGCCGACGAGGCGACAGCGGCCCGGCTGCGGCTCGCGCCCACCTCAGTAGACGCGATGTCTGTCAACCGCCGCGGCGAGCCGCTCGGCGTTCTCCGGCCCGAGGAGGAAGACACGTTCGGCGGTCCGTACGACCACGGCGTGTCGCGACTGCTCCGTAATCACGCGCGCCGCTTCGCCGTTACTCAGCAGGAAGCGGCCGCTTCGATACTCGCCGAGGGCGAACCCCCGGGTCCGCACGGTGGGCCGAAAGGCACTCGCGCGGAGATCCGAGACGTAGACGGCACTGGTCACCTGGTCCCACCCGAGCTGCGCGCCACCGACGCCGGATATCGTGAGTCCGTCGCCGTCCACGCTGATCGTCACGGGGCGGTAGAAGAACGCGAGCGATGCTGCGAGTGCGAGCAGGACGATCCCCATCGCGATGCCCTTCCGAACGAGGGTGCCCTTCGTCAGCGCGACACTCACAACGGCAACGCTCAGAGTGGCGGCGGCCACGTAGAGAATCGCCGCCGGTGGACTGATCACGAACTCTTCCATACTTTGCTCCGTATACAGCGTACAACGATTCACGCCCTTGTGCACTGACCGGAGGCCCCAGATGGAACACGCAGTGAAACTCGAGAATGTCGGGTTCTACTATCCAAAGCAGGAGATCGAGGTTGTGGACAACGCGATTGCTGCCGTGCAGAACCCGGATGAGATCACGCAGGTCTTCAACGGCGTCACTGCCGATCTTCCCGCCGCGATGATGTCGCTCGTTGGGCAGAACGGGATCGGGAAGTCTACGCTCCTGCTGCTCGCCGGGGCGCGGCTCTTTCCGCACGAGGGAACGGTAACGATCTTCGGTACGGACACGAAGACGTTCGTGGATGCCGCGGTGGACCCGGAGCTCGAACAGGAACGCAACCGGTTCGTGTCGTTCGTCTACCAGAATATGGAGTTCGAGTCACAGGCGTCGGTAGGCGACCTCATGGAGTTCGTCTTCGAGAACGGCTTCTACGAGACAGACGAGCGAACGCTGATCGAGGAGATCAAGCGGGCATTCGAGATGGATGGGTTTCTGCACCTGAAGACGCAACACCTCGCCAAGGGACAGCTGCAGCGCGCAATCATCGCGTTCAGTCTGCTCTACGGGAGCCGCCTCATCATGATGGACGAACCGGTGTTCGCGCTCGAGGAGCCGCAGAAGGATCGCGTATTTGCCTTCCTGCTCGATTTCTCGCGCAGCCGCGGGATACCCATCTACTACTCTGCCCACAATCTCGAGCTCACCGAGAAATACTCGGACTCCATGTTGCTCTTCTCCAAGACGGGAGACTTCAAGATCGGGCCTACGACGGAGCTGTTCAACCGGGAGGAGATCGAGGCGGCGTACCAGGCGCCCATCGACTCGCTCTACCGACGCGACAGCCTCTATCGCGAGGTGCTGTTGCGAAGTCACTCGGAGAAAGGCGGGCAGAAAAACCGGACTTGACAGATAGGAAGGGTCGCATAATACTGCTTTCGGGACGGGTTTCGGCCTGTCGCGAAGGAGAGGTCTTTTCTGTGAGCAATCGCATCTATGTCGGCAATGTCAATTTCCGCACGACCGAGGACGGGCTGCGGACACTCTTCTCCAACTACGGAGAGGTCGTCTCGGTTCGCATGATCACCGACCGCGACTCGGGCCGCTACCGCGGATTCTCGTTCGTCGAAATGGCGTCTGAGGAGCAGGCCAACGCCGCGGTCGAGTCTGCAAACGGTATGGAGCTCGACGGACGCCCGCTGAAGGTCAACATCGCCCACGAGCGCGCGCCGCGGGAGCCGCGGTACTAGTTCTCTCGTCCGACAGCCTGAGCTTTCCGTCCACTACGGGAACCACTTCTCTTCTTTCCTGCCGGTGAGGGGCTGCGCCTCGTGCATTGACTCCACAGGTATACCTCACTACGTTGAGACCATCACAGAGCAGGAGATTTCATGGGAAATCGAATTATAGGCATATTTCTGATGGTAGTCGTGGCGGCATTCGCCTTTGCGGGCGGCCAGCGAGAACGCGACGAGGACCAAACCCCGCGGCAGGCCGAGTCCGCGGACGAGACCCGTCAGACCGACACGGAACCGGGGACGCCAATAGGAACCACAATCTCGCGAGACGAGATCGCTACGATCAACGGCGTCGGCATACTCCGGGAAGACTTCGAGACCGCAGTCGCCCAGACGCGGCAGCGGTTCCAGATGCAGGGACAACCCGTCTCCGAGGCGCAGATGGAGGAGTTCCGCACCGAGATACTGGACCAACTCATCGCCGAGGAGCTTCTCTACCAGGACGCACTCTCGAAGGGGCTCGATGTGAGCGACGATGCGGTAGATGCGCAGTTCCAGCAGATTCGCGGCCAGTTCCAGACCGACGACGAATGGCAGCAGGCGCTCGACGCGAACAATACGACCGAGTCTGAGCTGCGAATGCAGATCAGACGAGGCGACCTGATCCAACAGGTGATCGAGACCGCGGTCGCGGACTCCGCCGGCGCGCAGATCACCGACGCCGAGGTGCAGGAGTTTTACGACGGCCACCCGGAGTTTTTTGACCAGGGTGAGCAGATCGCGGCTCGTCACATCATTGTCTCCACCCAGGGCATGGAGAGCGAAGCGGAGATTGCCGAGGCGCGGGAGCGCATCGAAGCGATCCGGCAGGAACTGCTCGCCGGCGCCGATTTCGCCGAGCTCGCCCGCGAGTATTCCGACGACGGGAGCGCGCTTCAGGGAGGAGACCTCGGAACCTTCGGCCGTGGCCAGATGGTCCCGGAGTTCGAGCAGGCGGCATTTGCCCTCGAGGAGGGCGAGATCTCCGGTATCGTTCAGACCCAGTTCGGATTCCACGTCATCGAGGTGACCGAGCGGATGGACACCGGCATGGTCCCTATCGCCGACGTCTCACAGAGCATTCGTGAGTATCTCGGTCAGCAGCAACAGGCCGACGCGCTGTCGGAGTACGTTGAGCGCCTCCGCGACGAGGCCGATGTCGTCGTCCACGGCTGACGGTCATTGACGAAGCCGCGCGCCGGCTCTAAGCTCTTAGAGCTGGCGCGCATGGCGGATACCTATCGATTCATCGTCAACCGTTCTCACGACTTCGTCACGTTGGTGGACCGCGGATAGCGCTAGTGAGGAGGAGAGGTGTTCTACGAGTTCAGGCAGTACACGACCCACCCGGGGAAGCGGGCCGAATGGGTGAAGTTCATGGAGGGCGAGATCATCCCGTTTCAGGTATCGAAAGGGATGGTCGTCGCCGGCAGCTTCGTCGACGAAGAAGACGAGAACCTCTACTACTGGATGCGGCGGTTCAAGAGCGAGAAGGAGCGCGAGCGGCTCTACAAGAAGGTCTACGAAAGCAAGGAGTGGACCGAGTATTTCGCGCCGCGCGTTGGCGAGTATCTGGACCGAAAGAAGATCGTCGTGAAGAGGATCGTTGCGTCACCGAAGTCGGTCATCCAATAGCCGGCAGGTCAGGATTGACACGGGTCGGTAATCGGTCTACCGTCAGGAAAACGAACACCGTTACCGCTGCCCGAATCCGAGGTTCCTATGCTGACGTTCTCGCTACGCGGCGGGATACACCCTGCCTACCACAAAGGGCTCGCCTCCGAGCACCCTATTGAGCCGTTCCCGCTGCCGAAGCGGCTCGAAATTCCTCTCTCACAGCACCTTGGCTCGCCGGCCATTCCGGTAGTCTCTCGGGGTGATGAGGTGTCTGCGGGTGACGTGATCGCTGAGGCGCCAAAGCTGATTTCAGCGCACGTGCATACGCCGGCAGCCGGCAAGGTACGATCCGTCGTGCAGAAGCCGCTGCCCGGCGGTCGGATGTGCGACTACGTACAGATCGATGTGGACGAAGAGGCGACTGAAGCGCAGGAATGGCCGGCCCGAAGCGTAGATCTCGACCAGGTCGACGCGCAGTGGCTTGCTCGAACCTCCCGCGAAGCGGGTATCGTCGGGATGGGGGGAGCAACGTTCCCAACCGACGTGAAGCTCTCGCCCCCACCCACGGCGAAACTCGACGTCTTCATCCTCAACGGCGCGGAGTGCGAGCCGTACCTGACCTGCGATCACCGCATGATGCTCGAGCACGCGCACGAGATTCTCCAGGGGATCGAGCTCGCCCACGCCGCCTTCGGCTTCACTCGGGTGATCATCGGAATCGAGGAGAACAAGCCGGACGCTCTCGAGGCATTCCGACGTGAGTCGGCGCGCTTCGCGGACATGCCTCTTGAGGTGATCCCGCTCGAGACGCGCTATCCACAGGGCGCTGAGAAGGTTCTCATCGAGTCCGCGACGAAACGAGTCGTCCCCGCCGGCAAGCTGCCGTTCGAGGTGGGCGTGGTCGCGGCCAACGTCCAGACGATGTACGCGCTGCAGCAGGCCGCCTATCTGGGCAGGCCGCTCATCGAGCGGGTAGTCACGGTCTCCGGAGCGGGCATCGCGACCCCGAAGAATCTGCGCGTGCCGGTCGGCACGCCGGTCGCCGACCTCGCAGAGTTCTGCGGGGGGTTCTCCGACCGGACTACCAAGGTCGTCATGGGAGGGCCGATGACCGGCATCGCGCTGCCGAGCCTCGACTACTCGGTCACGAAGGGATCGGGCGGCCTGCTCTTCCTCACGCAGCAGGACTATCCGGACGAATCGCCGTGCATCAAGTGCGGTAGCTGTGTCGACGTCTGCCCCATGCGGCTGATGCCGCTGAAGCTCGCCGCCTTCGCGAAGGCGGGCAAATTCGAGGAGGCGAAGGCGACAAACCTCGCGGATTGCTTCGAGTGCGGGTGCTGCGCCTGGGCGTGCCCGGCGAACATCAAGATCGTCTCGTGGATCAAGTACGCCAAGAACTACGTCCGGATGAAGGGTATCTGAAGATGAGCAACAACGAAGGATTCGTCCTGCAGGCTGCTCCGCACGCCCACGCCCGCGCGAACGTGCCGCGTATCATGCATGCGGTGAACATCTCGCTCCTGCCGGTCGTCGTGCTCTCCGTCCTCTATTTTGGCCTTCACGTGCTGGGCCTCTACGCGATCGGGGTTATCACCTGCCTCGCCACCGAAGCGCTTGTCAAGACCGCCCGCGGCCGCAGCTGGCGCACCATCTTCGACGGAAGCGCCGTCGTGACCGCGCTCCTGTTCGTCATGGTCCTGCCGCCCTCGATCTCGCCGCTTCTCGTCGTGATCGGATCCGCCGCGGCAATCTTCTTCGGCAAGGAAGTGTTCGGAGGTATTGGACACAACGTGTTCAACCCGGCGCTCGTGGGACGGGCGTTCATCGCAGCCGCCTACCCCGTGCAGATCACCACGTGGACCGCGGCGCGAGAGGTGTTCGGCTTCTTGCCTCCGTCGCGCACGCTCAGCGTCGTTGAGGCGGCAACCGGAGCAACGCCGCTCGCCGCCGCCCGCTTCGAAGGCACGAGCGAGCCGCTCATCCGGCTCTTCTTCGGACAGACCGCCGGATCGATCGGGGCGACGAGCGTGCTCGCGATCATGATCGGCGGCCTTGTCCTGACGGCGACGGGTATCGTGCGGTGGCGGATGGTCGTTTCGTTCCTTGGGACGGTCTTCGTGGGCACGGGCATCTTCTGGCTGATCGACCCCGGTTCCTACGCAAGCCCGGTCTTTCACCTGCTCGCCGGCGGCGTGATGTTCGCCGCCTTCTACATGATCACCGACATGGTCACGACGCCGTACACGAATACCGGCACCGTCATCTTCGGCGTGGGCGCGGGCGTCCTGACCGTGGTGATCCGCCTCTTTGGCGGGTTTCCGGAGGGGGTGATGTACGCGATTCTCCTGATGAACGCGGTGACCCCGATCATCAACCGTATGAACAACCGGGTATTCGGGGCGGAGGCAGCCTCATGAAGAAGATGGTCATCGTCCTGACCGGCGTGATGGTCCTCTCGGGGCTCGTCCTCGCCGGCACCTACGCATCGCTCGCCGACCGCATCGAGGCGAACCGGATCGCGGCGCTCTACGCGTCGCTCGAACGGATCCTCCCCGGTGCGGATCCGGTGTACGAGGAGCTCGATGTCGAAGGGCCGACGATCTACCGTGCCACCGACGCGGGAGACATCATTGGCTACGCGGTGCGAATCCAGGCGCAGGGCTACGGAGGCACGATCACCATGCTCGTTGGGGTTTCGCCGGACCTCGAGACAATCCGCGGCATCGAGTTCGTCGAACAGGTCGAGACACCCGGCCTTGGCGGCAGGATCACCGAGCCCGGTTTCCGCCGCCAATTCGCCGGCCTGGATGCGGATGCACCGATCGACTACGTGCTGAACGTAGAGCCTGACCGGGACGAGAACGAGGTTCAGGCTATCAGCGGCGCGACCATAACCAGCAGGGCCGTCGTGCGGGGAATCAACGCGACGCTCGATCCGGCACTCGAGACCATCGAAAGGCAGGTTCCGTAATGACAGATACCGTGGTACGCCGCTCGATTACGACGGAGTTCATGAAGGGTATCGTGCGGGACAACCCGGTCTTCGTCCAGGTGCTCGGCATGTGCCCGGTCCTCGCCGTGACGACGAGCGTTGCAAACGGAATCGGCATGGGTCTCGCGACGACCTTCGTGCTCGTGTTCAGCACCCTGATCGCGTCGACGATCAAGGGAGGCGTCCCGAATCAGGTCCGCATCCCGGTGTACGCGGTCATAATCGCAACCTTCGTGACGATCGCAGACCTCGTCCTGAAGGCGTTTTTCCCGCCGCTCTCGGCATCGCTCGGACCGTACGTTCCGCTCATTGTGGTGAACTGTATCATCATGGGGCGCGTGGAGGCATTCGCGACGCGCAATACCCCGGGCCTGTCGCTCGTGGATGCGCTCGGCATGGGAGTGGGGTTCACGCTCAGCCTGATGGTCCTCGGTTCGGTGCGCGAGATACTCGGAAGCGGCGCACTCCTGGGTATCAGGCTCTTTGGAGAGGGCTTCAGCCCAATGCTTGTGATGATCCTGCCTCCCGGTGCCTTCCTTACCCTCGGAGTTCTCATGGCCGTCTTCAACGCGGTGAAGGCGAAGAACGACCCGGTTCTCATAAGGACGTGATCATGACCTATCTCGTGACGCTCATATCGGCGATCGTCGTCAACAATTTCGTCCTCACCTACTTCGTCGGTATCTGCCCGTTTATCGGCGTATCAAAGAAGATCGACTCCGCCCTCTCGATGGGCCTCGCGGTCACCTTCGTCATGACGATCACGGCGGTGGTCACCTGGATCATCAACCACTACGTACTTATCGCCTTCGGGCTGCCCTTCCTCGAGTACGTCAGCTACATCGTCGTGATCGCCTCGCTCGTGCAGTTCGTGGAGATGTTCATCAGGAAGACCTCTCCTGCTCTGTACCGCACACTCGGTATCTTTCTGCCGCTCATCACGACGAACTGCGCAATTCTCTTCGTCGCGCTGATCCAGGCGATGCGCGAACTCGGCTTCCTCGAGTCGATGGTGCAGGGCTTTGGAGCCGGCGTCGGTTTCACGCTCGCCATTGTCATCATGGCGGGCATTCGGGAGCAGCTCGAGGTGGCCGACATCCCGAGAGCGTTCCGCGGCGCCGCAATCACCCTGATAACCGCCGGGATCCTGGCCCTCGCCTTCATGGGCTTCACCGGGCTGACCTCGGCATAGAACGTTTCGCAGGAGGACCCAATGATCGTTACTGCAGCAGTCCTGATGGGCATCATCGGGCTGTTCTTCTCCATATTTCTCGTCTTCGCGAACAGGCGGTTTGCGGTCGAGACCGACCCTAAGCTCGAGCGTGTTGAGCAGCAGCTGCCCGGCGTGAACTGCGGCGGCTGCGGCTACGCGTCGTGCGCACTCTACGCCCAGGCGATCGTCGAAGAGGACGAGGAACTCAACCTCTGCGTCGTCGGGGGAGCCGATACGACGAAGGACGTCGCGCGCGTGATGGGCGTCGAAGTCTCCGGCGACCAGAAGGAACGCCTCGTCGCGGTCGTCTTCTGCCAGGGAGACGACGAGGCGGCGAAGTTTCCGGGCATCTACAAGGGGATCGAGGACTGCGCCGCGGCGATCTACTCGCAGGACGTCAGCAAGCGGTGCAAGTACGGCTGCGTAGGAATGGGCTCGTGCGTTCGAAGCTGCCCCTTCGACGCGATCCACTTGAGCGATGGAGGGATTCCGTACGTCGACGCCGTGAAGTGCACCGCCTGCGGCAACTGCGTGCGCGCCTGCCCCCGCGACCTGATCGAGCTGCACCCGATCAGCCACAACACCTTTGTCTACTGCAAGAGCCAGGATCCCGGCCCGGTCGCGCGCAAGGTGTGCAGCAAGGCGTGCATCGCCTGCCGGCTCTGCGTCAAGGCGGCCGCCAATGACGACAACGCGGAGGCGGTACAGATGGAAGGCAATCTCGCCGTCGTCTCGCCGGACCCGTACGCCGCGAAACCCGAGTACGGCGCGAAGTGCCCCACCTCCGCCTACGCCTGCGGTATCAACAGCGTCCGCAAGACCGAGGCGCTCGGGTACGTCCCGGACGGAGAGGAGCCGGCTGTCGCGGATGGGGATCATGTCGCCGCCGGAACCGGCGCGGCGCAGGAAGAGGAGTCGCGGTGAGCGACCGTCGGCAGGCTCGGTCCGCCGGCGCAGTCGAGACCGAGTACGGGGTCGTTCGGCGGGCCGTGAGGGAGACGCCGGACGGCACGCATCGTTACCAGGTGGAGATCACGCTGCCGGGTACTTGCGATCGCTGCGTGATCCGCGAGAACTGCTACGGCGCCGGATCGGTGGTCGAGGCGGTCTCGCACGAGCCGCTCGCGCCGGGAGACAACGTTCGCCTCGAGATGCGCCGCGGCACGGTCCTCAAGGCGACCGCCTGGGTGTACGGCGTTCCGCTGACCGCACTCTTCGGCGGCATCGTCGCGGGGCACGAATGGCTGTTCGCGTCACGCGCCGAACAGCCGCGCGTGCTGCTCTCCTTCGGACTCGGCGTCGGCTTGCTCCTGGCTACCGGCTACCTGCTCTCGCGCCTGAACCACTGGGTCGGGGAAAGGCTGACGATCACCGCGTGCCGCGAGTGATCGCGCTCCATCCCCGGAGCTCGTTGACGACGCGCCGCGAGCGCGGTACTGTCGAACCATGAGAACCTCTTGTCACCATCTGCGGCGGATGTGCGTCCTTACCTTCGTCGCCGGCCTCTTGTTCCTTCAGCCGGCTCTCCTCTCCGCCGGCGGCGGCGGAGAGCGGGCTGCAGGTGGCGTCGCCGTGCGGCCCGCAACGATAACGGTGATCGGCCGGGGAGAGCTCTTCGCGGAACCCGACCAGGCGGCGATCACGGTGGGCGTCCAGCTCTACGATACAAGCGCACAGGTTGCCGCGGCCGAGCTACGTGACCGGATGGACGCGGTTATCGCCGCCGTTCTGGCGCTCGGAGTACCGGAGCGACACGTTCAGACGATGAACTACTCCATCTTCTTCGAGCGCGACTACCAGGCACCCCCGCGCGCGCACGATCAGGACGGCCGACCGGCGGGCACCTACCGCGTGGAGAACATGGTACGCCTCGTACTGACCGACGTAACCCGTGCGGCGGCCGTCGTCGAAGCCGCGATCGAAGCCGGCGCGAACCAGATGTACGGAATCGAGTTCTCATTCTCCGACCCCGGCCCACTGGAGGAAGAGGCCCGGACTCTTGCGATGGAAGACGCGCACGCCCGTGCGCTCGCGCTCGCCGTCGCCGGAGGACGAACAATCGGCGAAGTGCTCGAGATCACCGAGTCTGTCCCCGCGGGCCCCGGTCCGTACGACGCGCGCGCGATGAGCGCCGGGTACGGCGGGGGGCCGGTCCAGCCCGGAAGCGCGAGATACACGGCGAGTGTACAGGTCACCTACGAGCTGCGGTAGACGTCGCTACCCGTAACGCCGGAACCGGGTCACAACGCTCATGACCTCGTCAATCTTCTCTCTCTGGAGCTGCGGATCGTCGTCTTTCATCGCATCGGCCACGCACGTATCAAGGTGCGTTTCCATGATGAGGTCTTCAACACCGCGCAGCGCCGCAACGACCGCGCGGGTCTGAGTCAGGATGTCGACGCAGTACCGGTCTTCTTCGACCATCTTCTGAATGCCCCGTATCTGACCCTCGATACGGTTCAGCCGGGCGGCGGCCTTGGACTTCTGTGCTTCGTTCATCATGGGCTTCGCTCCTGGGACAGTGAGCCCAATATACCGTACCGGGGTATCTCAGGCAAGGTGGTCGCGCGGGGCCCCGTGAGGTACATTCGGGTCGTGCACCAACCGATCACCAGAAGGCCGACGCACCGCGCGAGATGCGTGGCGCTGGTCCTGCTCGCCTTCCTCGTTACGCCGGCCGCATGGGCAGCGACGGGCCGGCAGCGTCCGACCTACCTCGACCAGCCCTCCCGCGTCGTCGCGCCCGTGGGCTACTCGCCGGGACGCCGCTACCCCGTCTTCATTCCGTTGCCCCCAACGGGCACGAACTCGCTGCTCATGGCGCGCAGCCTGGGGCTCGATCCCGAACGGCAGACCGACTTCATCCTCCTCCTGCCCCCGGGAAGACCTCAGCGCAGCGAGTATCTTCCGGATTTCGTCCGCTTCGTGGCATGGTACGAGGAGCGCGTCCTCGCGGATCTCGCACGGCTGCTCGAATCGTATGGTGCGGACGAGACGAGGGTCTACCTTGGCGGCTACTCGCTCGGCGGAGATCTGAGCTGGGCGCTCGCAGCCCGGAATCCCGACCGCTTCGCCGGAGCCGTGATGGCAGGCACCCGCGCCTCGTATCCGGTATCCGCTGAGGCACTCGCGCGCATGCACGAGACCGGGTTTCGCGGTGCCCTTCTCATTGGAGGAAGCGAGGACCCGGCCCGGTACCGCGGCATCAACGTCGTCCGCAGCCGCTTCGAGCAGTCGGCCGTCACCCACAGCTACACCGAGTACCGGGGGGGACATACGATGCCGCCGCGGGCGGTCCTGCAAGAGCAGGTGAGCTTCGTAACCGGCGCCGCGGTTGCGTCGATCGACCCGCAAGCCCCGGTCGTGCCCCCTGCGCACTCACCGACCAGCCACCTGACTCGCCCGACGCACGACCGAATCGCGCTTCGTGTAGGAGTGCTCGACGTCGCCGACGGCGCATGGCGTTCCGGCCGCGACAGCGAGGCGCAGCTTCGCGTCGAGTGGCCCTGGTCGCGGTATTACGTCCACTCGATCACCGGATACTCAGCAACTGACGTCACTACCGGAGCGAGACTGCACCGGCTTCATCAGGAACTGGTTTTCGGCATGGGCGGTTCCGGTACGACCACGACGCGGGGCGGGTTCTCCGGGTTCGGCGTCGGCTGGGACTGGATCTATCGGCTCGACGACCGCGCAGCACCTCGCGGCTTCCATCTCGTGTACGTCCGCGGCGACCGGAACCTTCCTTTCGTCCCGCAACGATGGCACGGCAACGATCGCGTCGACTCACTCCTGACGCTTCGCTACGAGCTCCCGCTGGGAATGACGCGATTCATCCCGGAGAGCGCGTTCAATCTGCGCGCTCGCTATCTCCTGCGACTCGGCGGTCGAGTAGTGCTCGATGCGGCGGCGGGAGCCTACACCCTGCCCAACGGCCCTCCCCTCGCGGAGACGGTTCGCGTGGACGCCGTCGACCACCGGCTCGAATGGGAGCTCGGTCTCGGGCTCCGCGGCCCGGCTCCCTTCCTGTGGCGAATCGCCCACCAGATATCCGCGGCTCGATCGCTGCCCGACGGTGTCTTTGAGCGCCGGTCCACCTGGCGCCTCTCCCTTGAGTACAGCTTCTGAGCCTTTGCGCTTGACATACCCCACCGGGGTATATTACATTCTTCTCTGACGGACGATCGCGAGGCGAACCCTCACGAGGAGGACCAGATGAAAGACGAATCCCGGACACCCGAGCGCGTCGAGATAGCCGCACTCGACCCGCGAAGCCTGCAGTCGCGCCGGACCGAGCT
>SLST01000214.1 GCA_007130265.1 Spirochaetales bacterium | reverse complement strand
TGCGGTGGTGATCAGCGACAACGAGATGAATCGCCGCCTCAAGACGGTTGCTGTGTGCCCGCTGACCAGCACCGCCCACCCGCGATGGTCGTTTCAGTCCAGACTGTGGTGGACGGAAGAGAAGGCGAGGTAGCCGTAGACGAGATCCGCACCGTCTCGCGCCGAGGAACCGGCGGGCTTGTGGCGCAGCCCGACGAAACGACCGCCGCGCAGATCCGTCAGGCGGTCACTCGGATGTACGGTCTCCTGTCGGTCCCGTCGCTACCCCGCGAGCCCCGCAGTTCCTGAAAGCAGCGACGATCAGGTCATCGCGTGCAGCGACAGGTGTTCCAACTCGACGAATTCGAGCGCATGGATGTGCGTCGACTCGAGGATGACCGGGGGCGCGACGCCTGCGCGGCGGGCCTCCTCCCAACGCATCGCGCAGAGGCACCAGCGGTCGCCGGGCTTCAGGCCCGGGAATCCGTACTGCGTGGCCGGCGTCGGTATGCAGTCGTGCAGTTAAAATGACGATCTGCACCGTTCCGGCTAAGGCGATGGCATGGTTCATCGCCACCTCGCGGACGTCGTGAAAGGACATCGCGGCAAGTACCCGGTTGTCACGATCACCGGGCGCGCCGGTCCGGCAAGACGACGACGGCTCGCACGGTGTTCTCGGATCTGCCCTACGCGTCTTTCGAAAACTCCGATGTCCTCGAACACGCAACCGACGACCCCCGCAGCCTTCTCGCGTGCTACCCGGCAGGCGCGGTATTCGATGAGGTTCAGCGCGCACCTGAGATCATTCAGTACCTGCAGCAGATCGTGGACGAAGCGGGCCCGACCGTATGTTACGTGCTCACGGGATCCCAACAGTTCGGTCTCTTGTCGCGCGTCTCCCAGTCTCTCGCGGACCGCTCGGCAGTCGTGCGTCTCCTTCCCTTCTCGCTCGCCGAGCGATACCCCGACGGAGTGCAGGCAGATCTCGACGAGGTTCTTCACACGGGTCTCTACCCCCCGATTTATGACCGAGGCCTGGACCCAGGCGGTTGGCTCGACTCGCATATTCAGCTCTACGTGGAGCGTGACGTACGTCAACTCATCAACGTACGCGACTTGGGTACGTTCAACCGCTTCGTCCGGTTGTGCGCGGGCCGCACCGGGCAGACGCTCAACCGCACACAACTCGCCGACGACACGGGCGTGTCGGTCAACACGGCGTCGGCCTCGCAGCCCGGTTGCTGGGAATCCAGTCTCCGCGCGAGCTCGCAGTTCACTCCTGGCGCGGACATCTGTTCGAGACCTTAGTCGTCTCCGAGATGATGAAGCGTGAACACAACCGCGGAACGCTGCCGCGGCTCTTCTGGTGGAGAAACAGCACCGGCCTCGAGATCGATCTCATCGCCGAGCACGCGGAGAAGCCCCAGCCGGTCGAAATCAAGGCCGGAGCGACGATCAACCGCGGCTACTTCACGGGCATCGAGCGGTGGCTCGAGCTCGCGGGCAACCGCGCCACTCAACCGCCGGTCATCTACGGCGGCGACGAAACCGGCGAACGCCGAGGTGTGCAATACCGCTCCTGGCGCGACCTGGCCCGTACTTGAGGTCGACGGATACGCGCGGCAACGGATGCCCGGGAGGAAAGGACGCTTTCGCCCGCTCCGGCCGGTCACGGCCCTCGCGCCTGGGTGTCCTCGAGTGCCTGTTCCGCTTCGCCGGCACACCGGTCGGCCAGTCGAGGCTGGCGCGCGAGGTGGGTTTCGCGAACAAACGGTCGCCGCCGGTTACGCCGACGAGCTCGCCGATCCGCTCGCGCTCGGCTTCAGCCATCCGTGGGACGCAGGCCGTGCAAGTATCACTTCACCAACACCCTCGTGGCATCGGCGTGACACCCGCTCCATCCGCGGCATCACGATGGAGGACTTCCTGACCGGGCCCGGGTAGCGTCACAGCGAGAGCACGAGCCGCAGGGCGCAGTTCGACATCATTGGGAGCGCCGTGAACGGCGCAAGCCGCTTCCAGACGCTCACGAAGGAACGGCACAGTCCGCTCATTGTGTCCGCCGCGGTCGCCGAAGCGCAGGCGGCTCGACCTACCCCTTCACCGCGCCTGCGGTGAGGCCGGCGACGAAGTACTTCATGCTGAAGGCAAAGAGCACGATCAGCGGGACCGACGCGATAACGTACCCGGAGAAGAGCGGGCCCCACGCGGCCATCCCGGCGTAGCGGGCCTCGAAAACGACGAGTCCCAGGGTGATCGTCCAGAGGCGCTGCGACGAGAGGATGATGAGCGGCCAGATGTACTCGTTCCAGAAGGTGAGCGTGCTCATGACCGCGACGGTGAAGATGATGGGCTTCGACAGCGGCACGATGACGTTCCACAGCGTACGCAGGTCGCCCGCCCCGTCGATCTCCGCGGCGTCAAGCAGCTCGTCGGGGATCGAGATGAAGAAGTTCCGGAAGATGTAGACCCCGAGCACCTGCCCCTGGCTCACGTAGACGACGATCAGCGCGAGATGCGTGTCGAGCAATCTGAGGTCACGGAGGGTCACGAAGACCGGGAGCATGTTCAGGATCGCCGGCACCATCATGACGAGCATGACCGTCATGAAAAGAAGCTCGCTTCCGGGGAAGCGGTACCGCGAGAAGACGTAGCCGGCGAGCGACGCGAAAAGCAGCACGAGAACGACGGAGATCGCGGTGATGGAGATGCTGTTGACCATGTAGCCGCCTACCTGGCTCCATGCCTCGAGATAGTTCTCGAAATGAAAAGGAAGGGTTGGCTCGAAATAGCTATGGTAAAACTGGTCGATGCTCTTGACCGATGTGATGAGCATATACGCGAAGGGGTAAAGGCTCATGATAACGAGAACGATAAGTATCACATGCGAGGTGGCCTGGCCGTAACGGATCCGAAGGAGCCGCCTGGGGCCGACGTCTACTCGCAGCGCAGGACTCGCCATGCTCACTGCCTCGTCCGCACGAACCGGTTGGTGAGCATGGTCACCGCGACGAGCACAATCGCCATCACGACGCCTATGGAGGCGGCGTATCCGAACCGGTCGTGATGGAACGCCGTCTGGTAGAGGTAGAGTCCGGGCACGAGCGAGGCGTTCGACGGTCCGCCCCCGGTCATGATCATCACGGGCACATAACTCTGCAAGGTGTTGATCGTCGTGAGAACCGCAATGACCTTGATCTGGTCGGCGATGAGCGGTATCTCGATCCGGAAGATACGCGTGGGCATCCGCACGCCGTCAACGGTCAGCGCGTCCATGACGTCCGTGGAAATCTGCTGGAGCCCCGCGAGGTAGATGAGCAGAGCGAACCCGGAGATCCCGAGCCCGGTCACCCATGGAAATCCG
>SLST01000346.1 GCA_007130265.1 Spirochaetales bacterium | reverse complement strand
TGCGCCGGGGCGCGGACGGCATGAAGGAGGGCGGGTTTCACACGCCGAATCACCGGTGGGTGATGGCGGGCGCGATGGCGATGCTCTCCAACGATCTCGAGCGGCCGGATCTGCTCGCGAGCATTGACGAGTACCTCGACGAGGGAATCGACTGTAACAGCGACGGCGAGTACACCGAACGGTCTGCAGGTATCTACAATGTGGTGAACAACAAGGGGCTGATCGCCGTGGCGGCCGAGCTTGGGAAGTGGGAGCTCCTCGAGCATGTCGAGCGAAACCTCTATATGGTCTTCACCTACCTCGAGCCGGACGATACGGTTCTCACGATCAACTCCCGCAGGCAGGACCTGGGCAAGGAGCTCTATCCCTTCGCGTACTACGAGAACTACCTCCTCGCGGCGCACTACCTCGAGAACGCACACTTCGCTCACATGGCGGACGAGCTTCTGCGCATGACGAACCCGTACGAGAAGGACAAGTCGGCGCTGAACAGGAAGCATTTCCCAAAGCCCATCGCGCTCTACATGCTCAATGACGAGGTTCGAGAGACCGAGCTCCACAAGAAGCCCTACGACCGCGAGCACTACGAGCGCTTCTACCGCGAATCCTCCATCGTCCGATACCGTAGCGGTTCGGTCTCCGCGACGATCCTTGCCGCGAACGACGTCTTCTTCAAGCTCCAGACGGGCGGGCTCGACGTTCGTTGCCGGTTCTCGGCGAGCTTCTTCGGCGACTTCGGGCGCTTCGTCCCCACGAGCCTCGAGAAGACGGCCGACGGTTACCGCCTGCACTACCACAGCGACCGCGGGTATGTGCGTCCGCTCGGCCGGCCGGAGAACGTCATCGCAGACGGGCGGATCAACACGACGCATCGGCGGCATACCCACATGCAGGCCTACGACGTAACCGTGGACATTATCCTCACCGCGGATGGCGCCGACCTCAGGGTCGTCTCTGCGGGCGTCGAGCACCTGCCGTGCAAGCTCGAGCTGATCTTTCCGCCGGGCGGGCACTTCGACTCCGAGCAGGCACAGTTCCGCGCGATTGCGGGGCAGCACCTGATGCTGAAGCGCGGCGCGTTCGAGTACGCGCTTGGCGAGGACAGCATCCGGGTTGAAGGCGCATTCGGCGGAAACACCGCGTATCACTACGACCTTCGGGGGAGCCTCCCGCAGGAACCGGGGGCGTTCACGGTCTACTTCACCGATTTCTCGCCCACGGCGAAGGCGGTTCGGATACGCAGACGATGAAGCCGCTCAGTAGCTCCGTTCGCATCCACAGAGGTAGACCGACGCTCTTTCTGAACGATGCCCCGGTTCTGCCCTGCATCTACGCGCTCACCGATTGTCCCGGGGGCCGCCTCGCCTACGAAGAGTATCCGGCGCACAGCATGCGGAAGTTTGCGGACTCCGGGGTCCGGCTCTTTCAGCTCGACATCTGGCTGGAGGACCTATGGGCTGAAGACGGTTCACTCGACATCACGATCGCCGTGAAGCAGATCCGGGGCGTGCTCGACATCCGGCCTGACGCAGCGGTCTTCTTGCGGTTCCACACGACACCGCCAAAGTGGTGGAACCAAAAGCATCCCGACGAGTGCGTGGAGTATGCCGACCGCCCGGATCCGGTGGAAGAGCGACCATTCGACTTTGAGCGCTACCTCGAGCGCGACAATCTCGCCGTGAGGCGGCACAGCTACGCGTCGCGGAAGTGGAGAGACGACGCGTCCGCAATGCTTTCGCACTTTCTCGAACGGCTCGCCGCGCGCCCGGAGGGCGACCGCCTCGCCGGCGTCCACCCGGCAACGGGGGTCTACGGCGAGAACCACTACTGGGGCTTCATGGACCACGAGCCCGACGTTTCCGAGCCCATGGACCGGGCGTTTCGCGAGCATCTGCGGTCACGCCATGCCAGGGGAGGAGTCCCCGGCGTCGAAGCGAGGCAGCATACCTCCGACGGTATCTTCCGCGACCCGGTGAGCGACCGGCTCACGATCGAGTACTACGCATTCCAGCACCAACTGGTCGCCGAGAGCGTCGTGCACTTCTGCCGGCTCGTGAAGGAGGCGTGGCCCCGGCAGATCGTAACGGGGACGTTCTACGGGTACTACTTCTCGCTCTTCGGCAGGGCCACGACGGGCGGGCATCTCTGCGAAGAGATCGTGATGCGTAGCCCGTATGTCGACTATCTCTCGGCGCCGCAGGCGTACACGCGGGCGCTCCGCGAAGTGGGCGGCGCGGGCGCCTCCCGCGGACTGCTCGACTCCGCCCGGATCAACGGGAAACTGTGGCTCGACGAGATGGACCAGCCGACCCACCGCGGCACTCTGCTTGGAGGCATGCCGGTTTACGATCTCGATACGTCGGTTCAGATCCTGCGGCGCAACATCGCCTCTCCGTTTGTCAGGGGGCAGGGGCTCTGGTTCTACGACTTTGGCCCGCACAACCACTCCGGATGGTGGAATCACCCCGCGTACCAGACCGAGGTCCGCGAAATGCGGACCCTGCTCGAGGAGCGCTCCAAGGCACCGTACCAAAACCAGAGCGATGTGCTCTTCGTGTACGATACGAAGACCCACCTCCTGACCGCCAATTCGCAGGAGCTCGACCCGCTCACCGAGTTGACCTGCGCGAACGTGTCGTACCCGGCCGCGTACCGTAGCGGCGCCGTGTTCGACGTCGTCTACCTGAGCGATCTCGAGAAGGTCGACTGGTCGAAGTACCGCTGCGTCGTCTTCATGAACGCGTTCGCGATCCGCGCTGACACGAAGCGGCAGCTGCGTGAACAGGTGCTCCGGGACGGACGCCATGTCTGGTGGACCTATGCGCCTGGCTACTCGGACTTCACGGTCAACAGCGTCGATCACGTCAAGGAGCTGACCGGTTTCGACCTTGAGAAGCGCGCACGGTCGGAGTTTGTGGTGCAGACCGACGCCGGGGACTACGGCCTGCCGGATCCCGGTGAGGCGCACCGGCTCGATTGGGTCCTCATCCCTCGCGATCCGGACGAGATCCACGGTCGATACCGCGACCCTGAGGACGCGGCGATCGCGGTGTCACAGGGGCCGACCCACACGTCATGGTTCTTCTCGCTCCCGCCGACCCGCGCGCAGGTATTCCGGCACTTCTTCAGGCAGTGCGGCGTTCACATCTACAACGAATGCGATGATTCGCTACTCGAGGGATCGGGACTCCTGGTTGTCCACACGGCGGAGGGCGGTCGGCGTACGCTCACCATGCGCGACGGGACTCGGGTTGACCTGGACCTCGATCCGGCGGAGACCGTCGTGCTCGACTCAACTACCGGTGAAGTACTTCGAAGGGGGCAGGATGACGTCTCATGATCTC
>SLST01000589.1 GCA_007130265.1 Spirochaetales bacterium | reverse complement strand
GATTGTGGGCGGTTCCCAGCCGATGAGGCCCGGGTGATCGCGCAGGGCGACCGGGCCGGAGGTGAGGTCCGCGATCGCCGCGGATCGCTCGGCCGGGCTCGTGGTGATCGCCCGACTCTCGGCCGGTGCGCCTATCGCCGTGCGAAGCTCGATACCCGGCGTGCCGACCGGTGACGTCGTCGGGTTGGTGAGTACGAGATAGACGTCTTTCGGACTATCTCCGACCGCCACCGAGTAGCGGACGGTGCGCCGATCGTCCACCCCGTCGAGGTCGTGAAAGAAGACCGTCTGCGACCCGTCGTAGTGGTCGGGCCCGACGCGCGCGGGAAGCCACCCGCACGATGTCACCAGTGCGCCCGAGACGGTCGCGAGAGCCAGACGCAGCGCCAGGCGGCGGAGACGTATCCGCCGTGAATCGACTCTTCTCAAAGCTTTCCCCCGGCCTGAAGATACCGCGCCTGACGCGGGAAACCCAGCGGTGGAGATGGCCGAAAAGTAGCCGTCCGTGGTAGCCTTGCCCATGGCCAACGTCCTCTTTATTACAACCGACCAGCAACACTACCTCGCCATGGGCTACCGGAACCCGGAGGTGCGCACGCCGAACCTCGACCGCCTCGTCGAGCAGGGAACCACCTTCCATCGCGCCTATACCGTCAATCCCACCTGTACCCCTACGCGCGCGAGCTGGCTGACCGGTACGTACCCGAGCCAGCACGGTGCCTACAGCCTGGGGACCAAGCTCATGGAGGATCGCAGGACCGTGGGAGAGTACTTCCAGGCGGGCGGGTACCGCACGGCGCTCGTGGGGAAGGCTCACTTTCAGCCCCTGCTCGAGACCGACGAGTTTTCGTCGCTCGAGTCGTACCCGCGGCTGCACGATCTCGACTTCTGGCGCGAGTTCAGCGGACCGTTCTACGGGTTCGAGCGAGCGGAGCTCGCTCGCAACCACACCGATGAATCACACGTCGGGCAGCACTACGCGATCTGGATGGAGGAAAAGGGCCTGGCCGACTGGCGTAACTATTTCCGCCCCAACTCGGTCTCTCAGACCGTGCCGGGCGACCCGCTGACCGAATCGCCGCACACCTCACCCGAACCGGGAGAGCCGTGGGAGCTCCCTGTCGAGTACCACTACAACAGCTGGATCACCGAGCGGACGAACGCGCTGATGGAAGAGTACGCCCGCGCTTCGCAGCCGTTCTTCCTCTGGGCGAGCTTCTTCGACCCCCATCCTGCCTACATGGTACCGGAGCCGTACGCGAGCATGTACGACCCCGACGAGGTGACCGTGCCGGAGCACCGTGACGGAGAGTTCGACGACAAGCCGCCCTACTTCCGCAGAGCCCTGGAGGAGCACCCCGATTTCAGCGACTACCTCGAAGAGGAGGGGAACGCGATCCACGGGGCAGGCAGCCACCGAAGAAGCCGCGAGCAGAAGGCAAAGAGCATCGCGACGATGTACGGCATGATGACCATGCTCGACGACGCGATCGGCACGATTCTCGAGAAGATGGACGAGCTCGGCATTGCCGGCGAGACTCTCGTCTGCTTCACGACCGATCACGGCGACTTCCTGGGCCAGCACGGGCTGACGGCGAAGGCGATCCACCACTACGAAGATCTGATCCGGGTACCGCTCGTGGTGCGCCGGCCGGGGGTGGTCCCCCGAGGCGTGGTGAGCGATTCGCTGCAGTCGACCGTCGACCTGCCGCAGACCTTTCTCGCCATGGCGGGGCTCCCGGTCCCGCGTGAGATGACCGGCGTCGACGAGTCGCGGGTCTGGCGGGGCGAGGTGGACACGCTTCGCCGGCACGTCGTGGTGGAGAACCAGCACCAGCCCACGACGATGAACATGCGCTCTCTCGTGACGCCGCGGCACAAGCTCACCGTGCACTACGGTCGCGAGCACGGCGAGCTCTACGACCTCGTCGCGGACCCGGGCGAGTACGTCAACCTGTGGGATCGCCCGGAGGCCGAAGAGCTCAAGAGCCGACTCCTGCTCGAGTTTCTCTACGCGGAGATGGAGAAGGCGCCGCTTCCCATGCCCAGGATTTCCGTGGCGTGAGCGCCTGGCTCTCCTACCTGCTCGCGTACGGGCCCGCGCTCCTGCTGCTCGTGCTCGTGGCCGCGCTCTACCTCCGAGCGCGCAGGCGCAGGGAGCGGGCGCGCGTGCGCCGGGAGCGTACCCGGCGGGACGGCGAGAACCGGGGCGGCGAGGACTCGTCTACGCCTGATCCTTGAGCTCGGCGAGGCGGATCTCGCGTCCCTCGCTCGCCGAGTGGTAGATTGCGTCGATGATCCACGTTCGCAGCAGTCCCTCACGACCGCGGTGCTGCGCGTACTCGCCGCCGAGCACCCGTTCGATGAAGATCGCGGTCGCCTGTTGGTGGCCCGGAATGCCGGACCCGGAGGCCGGCACTTCCGGCGCTACCTCCGCGGGGACGCCCCCTGAGTCGACGTAGAAACGCACCGCCCCCTGCGACTGGTAGTTGCGCGTGCTCATTTCGGCGCCGCCACGGTCGCCGTAGAGCATGAGGTTGATGAAGTCGCCGTTTTCGCGGTAGGTCGCCCAGCTCGCCTCGAGCGCAAGCGTTCGGCCTCCCTCCACGCGGATGAACGCGGTCGCAAAGTCCTCCACCTCGTACACCGCGTCCTCGCCGTACATGTCGGTCACGAACCGCTGCCCGAGTGTGTTGTACGATGCGCCGCTTACCGCCTCGACCTTGGGCTCGCCCATCGCGTAGAGCGCCATGTCGAGCATGTGGACCCCCAGGTCGATCAGCGGACCACCGCCGGAGAGCTCCTTCGAGACGAACCACTTGCGTCCGCGGCCGGGAATACCGCTTCGCCGCAGCCAGCGCGACTTCGCGTGGTAGACGTCGCCAAGCCCGCCGTCGTCGATGAAGCGCTTCACCACCTGGACGTCCGGGCGGAAGCGCTGGTTGAACATCACCTGCATGACACGGTCGTTGCGCTCGGCCGCCTGCACCATCCGGAGTCCTTCCGCGTACGTCCGCGCGAGCGGCTTCTCGACAAGCACGTGCATCCCGTGGTCGAGTGCGTCGATCGTCGGCTCGGCGTGTGCGAAGTTCGGTGTGCCCACGCTCACCACGTCGATCTCGCCCCACTCGAGCATCTCACGGTAGTCGGTGAACGCCTGCTCGATGCCGTACTCCTGCTGGATTCGTCCAAGCAATACGGGATCCGGGTCGGCGATCGCCGTCACGGTCGTGCGGGGAAGCGCGAGATACGCCTTGAGGTGCTGCTGGCCGGCCCACCCGAGGCCGATTACCGCTGCGCGTAGTTCTGATGCCATGTCTCCTCCGGTTTGGCAGCGATTCTATCCGGCTG
>SLST01000108.1 GCA_007130265.1 Spirochaetales bacterium | reverse complement strand
ACGAGCTCAACCTGGGCGTCGAGCATGTCAAAGCAGTTCCTGCTGATCAGCCACGCCACGTGGCTGCCAAAACTCGCGACCGGCCAGGATTCGTCGACGACGACGGCGCGATTCGTCTTGCGCACCGAAGCGTAGATCGCCTCTTCATCGAGCGGTCGCAGCGACCGCAGGTCGATTACCTCAGCGTCGACCCCGAGCTTCTCAAGCTCGGACGCCGCCTCCATAACCATGCGAATCGGCTTGGAGTACGTAATGAGGGTCACCTCACCGCCTTCGCGCTTCACGTCGGCCTTCCCGAGGGGGATGGTGTACTCTTCGTCGGGGACCTCACCGGTCCATGCATAGGCGAGCTCGCTCTCGAGCAGAACGACCGGGTTGTCGTCCCGAATCGCGCTCTTGAGAAGTCCTTTCGCGTCGTACGGTGTTGCGTACGCAGCGACCTTGAGACCCGGGATGTGTACGAACAGACTCTGAAGCGCCTGCGAGTGCTGACTCGAGAGGTACTCCGCGGGTCCGTTCGGTCCCCGGAACACGATTGGAACACTCAACTGTCCGCCGGACATGTGTCGCATCTTCGCCGCGTTGTTGATGACCTGGTCGAGCGCGAGCAGCGAGAAATTGAACGTCATCCATTCGACAACCGGTCGCAGTCCGACCGTAGCCGCTCCGACTGCAAGCCCCGTAAACCCGAGCTCGGCGATGGGGGTGTCAAGCACCCGCGGGGTGCCGTACTTGTCGAGCAGCCCCCTCGTCACCTTGTAGGCGCCGTTGTACTCGCCGACCTCTTCACCGATGATGAAGACGCGCTCGTCGCGAGCCATCTCCTCGTCAAGAGCCTGATTCAACGCGTCTCTGATACTGATCTCTGCCATACCCAGGCCCCTTCCTACACGTAGATGTCTTCGTACATGGTGGCGAGTTCAGGCTCGTCGCTCGACTCCGCGAAGTCGACCGCTTCCTGGACGATCTTCTTGACCTCGTCGTCGATCTCCTTGTACTCCTCGTCGTCGATCATCCCGGCGTCGCCCATGGCGGCCCTGAGGATGAGGATGGGATCCTGCTCCTGATACGCCTCGAGCTCGTCGCGGCTGCGGTACTTGGCCGGATCGCTCATCGAGTGTCCTTTGTACCGGTACGTCTTCGCGTCGATGAGGACGGGAGTTCGCTCCTTCTTCGTCTGCGCAACCGCAGCTTTGATGCCATCGTGCATCGCGATGACGTTCATCCCGTCGAGCGTGATGCCGGGTATGCGGTAGCCGGTCGCCTTGACCTCAAAGTCCTCGACCGAAGAAACACGCTTGACGGCGGTCCCCATCCCGAACTGGTTGTTCTCAACGATATAGATCGCCGGCAGCTTCCAGACGGCCGCAAGGTTGAGTGACTCGTGAAACGCCCCCTGATGGATTGCACCGTCGCCGAAAAAACAGAGCGTGACACCGGTCTCCTTCTGGTCCATGACCTGCTCCCAGTATAGCTGGGCGAATGCCACCCCGGTAGCCATCGGGATCTGCGCGCCGACGATACCGTTCCCTCCAAGAAAGTGTCTCTCCGCGTCGAACATGTGCATAGAGCCGCCCTTGCCTCGCGAGCAGCCCGTGATCTTCCCGAACAGCTCCGCCATAACCGCTCCTGGATCCATTCCAGCGGCAATCGCGTGGCCGTGGTCGCGGTAGGAGGTCAGCACATAGTCCTTCTTGAGGTCGAGAGCGCTCAGCGCTCCGACGGCCACCGCCTCCTGTCCATTGTAGAGGTGACAGAATCCCCCTATCTTCCTCAGACCGTACATCTGCGCCGATTTTTCTTCAAATCGCCGGATCAACTGCATCCGGCGAAGCAGCGGCAGGAGAAACTCCTTCTTGTGCTTACCGACTCCCTTGACCGTCTGTACCTCGACCTCAGCCATCACTGTCCTCCAGCGTCATCGTATGCCGCTCGCCCGTCGTCGGCTTCGTGTACCAGATCTCGTTCATCGTGGTCTCGAGCACGACCATCTTGCCTTCATCGGGATTCATCTTCCAGAACGTCGAAAGGTGACCGCCGATCGCTTCGAGCACCTCCGCCTTCACCGACGGATTGTCAAGGATGCGCATCGTGCCGCGGATCGTCACGATCTCATCCAGACTCCTGCTCTGGATCATCCACTCGACCGCAGCGTTGCCCCGTACCTCATCTGTCTTGCGAAACTCCGGCGAGGTCACCGCGTACAGGAGACGATCGCGTCCTCGCACCAGACCCGGTGTCATCCAGCGCAAGTGCGGTCGTCCTTCCGGATCGACCGTCGCGAGGACGGCTATCTTGGACCGCTCAAGGACGCGCTCCACGGTATCCAGCATCGATCTCGAGTCCATTCCCTTCTCCTCCTGTGGAAGCGCACTCGGTCCGGTCGACCAGGGTCTGATCTGTCTTGGTCTCTGCGCTTGCGATGCCTACAATGTAATAATTCGGCCTCGATTTGCAACTGCATCATCCCGAACCCTTTGATCACCCGTCGGTTGCGGGTATGATACAGAAAGCCTTTGCGCCCCATTCATTCATGAGTATACTGCTAATGGATACGGCAGTATCGATTCATGAGTATCCATTGAGGGATGAATGGTCGCTATTCAGGCCTACGCCAGGGCTTTTGGGGGACGGTGTGATTGAGAAACTCTTCCAGAAACAACAGATCATGCGTCGGGTCATTGGGACGCTGCTGGTGCTGATGGTATTTGCCACCTACCTGTACGGGTGGCGTGTTCTTGCGATAAACGCACTCGTGCTCGTACTCGGCATCGCGACGGAGTGGATCTTCGAACGCGCTAGAGGCAAGAAGGTGAGCGAGGCGGTGCTCGTCACCTGCCTTCTGTACGGGCTGGCGTTGCCCCCGCTCGTCCCGTTCTGGGTCGCCGCGATAGGCATTGTCTTCGCCGTCGCAATCGGGAAGGAAGTGTTCGGTGGTTTCGGACGCAACATTTTCAACCCGGCGATCACCGGACGGCTGTTTGTCTACATCAGCTTCCCAACGCTCACGCAGAGCGGGTGGGTGGAACCGCGTGTGCCCGGGTTCGTCGGCAATCTGTTCGGTCTCGACGCGCTCACCGGTGCGACCCCACTCGGGTTTCTCGCAGACGGTGCAACCGAGTCGGTCGGGTTCTGGCAGCTCTTCTTCGGCTTCCGGATGGGCAGCATGGGTGAGAGCGCCGTCTGGCTCATTCTGCTCGCCGCGGTGTACCTGATCGCCACGAAGACGGCGCAGTGGCGGCTCATCGCCTCGACCTTTCTCTCGGCCCTGTTGCTGCAGACGGTCTTCTACTTCACGGGCCTCTCTGAGATGGTGCCGCACCTCGCGATGATGAGCGGGAGCATCCTCTACGTCGCGGTCTT
>SLST01000595.1 GCA_007130265.1 Spirochaetales bacterium | reverse complement strand
GAGAAGCTCTTCTGGTAGTCAAACTCTTCCTTGTCAACCATGTCGTTCTCATTGACCACGGGAATGACCCCGTCGCGAAGATAGGCATGGATGATCTGCGTGACCGTCGACCGCTCGCGGTCGCTCGCGAAGTTGTGGTGTGTCAGGAGAATCTGCGCAACCGGCATGTTCCATTCGCGGAAGAGGTCCTTGTAGTAGGTCATGAGGCGGACCTGGCCGATGCCGGACAGGAGCTGCAGCTCCGTGACCTCCCTGGGGCGCACCGTAAGCCCCTGGAGCTCCATGCCCGCGGCCACGGCCCCGGAGCTGACGATGAGGAAGCGGTGCCCCTCGCTCGCGAGTGCTGCTATCTCCCACACCTTCTGCGCAAGCCATGGGAAGCGGACGCGGGGGCCGTCGCTAATGAGCGAGCTGCCGATCTTGACGAGAATTCTCACGGTCGATCCCGATGAGTGAACCGTCTGCGCCCGTCCGCGTAGTCCGCGACGATGTGGCCTTCTCCTACTACGCGGTACTGCGTCGTGGTGAGACCCTCGAGACCGACCGGGCCGCGGGCGTGTATCTTCCCGGTCGATATGCCGACCTCGGCCCCCAACCCATACCGAAAGCCGTCGGCAAACCGAGTCGAGGCGTTCCAGAGAACCGAGCTCGAATCGACCCCGCGAAGGAACCGTTCCGCGGCAACCGGGGAAGAGGTTACGATCGCGTCGGTATGGTGAGATCCGTGGCGGTTGATATGTGCGATTGCGTCGTCGAGCGAGTCGACGACCCGCACGGACAGCACGAGATCGTTGTACTCGGTCTCCCAATCGTCATCATCCGCCGGTCGCGCGTCGATCAGTGCACGTGTCCTCTCACAGCCGCGTAGCTCGACTTCGGGCATCGACCGGGTGATTAACGGCAGTGTATGCGCTGCCCGTTCGTGCACGAGCAGTGTTTCGATCGCGTTGCACACCGCCGGGTACTGCGTCTTGGCGTCTTTCGCGACCCTCGCGGCCATTGCAGGGTCGGCATCGTCGTGGATGTAGAGGTGACAGACGCCGTCGGCGTGGCCGAGCACGGGTATGCGGGTGTTCTGCTGGATGAACCGCACGAGATCATTCGAGCCACGCGGGATCATCAGGTCGATCTGGGTATCAAGCTCGAGCATGGTCCGTATCTGCTCGCGCGTCTCCACGAGCTGCAGCACGTCCGACAGCGGGGCCACGGTGGCCTCGGACGGCGCAATGCTCGAGATTGCCCGGACGAAGAGCGAGTGAAGCACGCGGTTGGTCTCGCGTGCCTCGGTGCCGCCCTTGAGGATGACACTGTTGCCGCTCTTGAGCCCAAGCGACGCGATCTGGACGAGAGCATCCGGCCTGGACTCGAAGATCACCCCGATCACTCCGATCGGGACACGGACCCGCCTCAGCTCGAGCCCCTCGTCGAGCTCGCGGACCAACTCGGTTGTTCCGATCGGATCGGACAACGAGGCTACGCTGCGCAGGCTGTCCGCCATCGTCCGAAGCTTTGCCTCGGTGAGGACCAGCCTCTTGTAGAGCGGCGCGGCGAGCCCCGAGTCTTCGGCGGCCGACGCGTCCCGGGCGTTCGCGGCGAGTATACCGTCGCGTTCGGACTCGAGCAGGTCCGCCATGGCAAGGAGGATCCCGTCTCTCGTCTCCACCGGCGAGGCAGCGAGCCGGTAGAACGCGGCTCGAGCCGCGGCGACCTGGTCGGGTACGTTCATCGCCCGGCTCCCTCGTCACCGAGCTCCCGGCTGCGTGCGATCGTCGTCCATACCGTCTGTTGTATGACCTTTTCCAGATCCGATGACTCGAGTACCGTGCGACCGGCAACCGTCGTACCATTCGGTGAGCTCACCATGGAGATCAGTTCCTCCGGCGTGAGCTGCTTCTCTCCGAGCAGCCGTGCGGTGCCGGAGAAGGTCGCCAGCACAAGCCGGATCGCATCCGGTCGCGGAATGCCTGCCGCGACCGCCGCATTGGAGAACGCCGCAATGAGCCGCGCCACGAACGCCGGCCCCGACCCTGATACGCCGGTCACCGCGTCGAGAAGCGCTTCCGGCAGCCGTACCGCGAGGCCCGCGTGTCCGAGTATCGTGCTGACCAGCTCGAGGTCGTCGGCGTCGGCCAGCGTGCCGCCCGCGTATCCAGCGGCCATCTCGCCGACAAGGGCGGGGGTGTTGGGCATCACTCGTACGATCCGCGCACGTGGCAAGCTTGCCTCCAGGACGGCGATTCTGACTCCCGCGAGGATGGACACGATGAGGGCCTCTGTGTCGGTGATCTCTTCCAGTACAGGTTTCACGCCCTGAGGCTTCACGGCCAGGAAGACGAGGTCGGCGTCGGTGACAACGTCGGAGTTGTCGGAGGCGGCGGCCGCGCCCGGTATCTGCGAGGTGAACCTCGCGAGTTGCTCGGGCCTTACGTCGAACCCGCAGACGGCCACGTCGGGATCCGACGCTGCAATCGCTCCGGCGAGTGCCAGGGCCATGTTCCCCGTGCCGATAAAACCTACACGCATCGGCGCATTCTCGCTCCCGGTTCTACCCGTGTCAACCGCTCAGATGATCCCGACCTTTCGCCCCTCTTCGCCGGCGATCTCCAGAATCGTGTCGAGCTCGTGATCCTCGTGAATGGCCATGTAGCTCGTGCGGATGAGCGAACGGTTCGGCGGCACCGCGGGGCTGATGACTGGATTCACGTAGACACCGCGTTCGAACATGTTCTTCCAGAAGAGAAACGTCTTGTCGTTGTCTCCGATCACCAGCGGCACGATCGGTGTTTCAGCAGTGCCGACGTTGAACCCGAGGTCGCTGAAGCCCGCGATCATCTTCTGCGCGATCTGCTGCAGACGACGCACGCGTTGGGGCTCTTCCTGCATGATATCGAGCGCCGCCATCGCCGCACCAAGGTTCGCCGGGGGAATGCTCGCGCTGAAGATAAGCGGTCGCGCGAAGTGCTTGATGTAGTCAATGACCATATGGTCGCCCGCGACGAATCCGCCTATCGACCCGAAACTCTTGCTGAAGGTACACATGATCAGATCGGCGAGGCTGGAGTCCCCATGGTGCTCGGTGGATCCGCGTCCGGTGGCACCGACGACACCGATCGCGTGCGCCTCGTCGAGGTAGATCGCGGCGTTGTAGCGATCGGCGAGCTCGCGGACCCGGGGCAGGTTAACGATGTCCCCCTCCATCGAGAACACGCCGTCGGTCACGATCAGCTTCGACTCATCGATCGGAATCGCAGCGAGCACCTTCTCGAGATCGTCCATGTTGTTGTGCTTGTACCGATGGACGTTCACCGTGCGGTTCATCCCAATAGTCATGAAGATGCCGTCCATGATCGAAGCGTGGTTGAACT
>SLST01000537.1 GCA_007130265.1 Spirochaetales bacterium | reverse complement strand
TTCCGCTCTGGAACGAGCGCTCGGCGGCGTCGAGCATGCCCATGACTTCTACTGCGTCTGAGGCAGTGACCGGGGGCCTCCCGGTGCGGAAGAATTCCGCAACCTGTCTGACCAGCTCATCGTAGAATGCGCTGCCTGGCGGAACGTCGAACCGCACCTCCGTGCCGCCGGCGTCTCGCAGCACGCCGCCGTACGACTTTGAAGGAAACTCAGCTCGGGCGCGACGACCGTCATCGTACTCGACCGTCGCTCGCGTCTCCTCACCTTCGGTCACGACCCGTACGGTCTGCGCCCCCGGGCCGAGCGCGCGCTCGATCATCTCGAACACGTGCACCCCGTACCAGATGAGCGAGCTCCCGGTTGGCGCCTGTCCGAGCACCCCCCACGCGGAGATCTCGCGAGGTGTGCCGACCTTCTCGATCGCATCGAGCAGCGTCGTCTCCCAGCGAAGCGGTGAGCAGGAGAACCACTTCGTGCCGTGCTTGTCGGCCGTCGCCGCGATCTCCCGGCCCGCCGCGAGCGAGTCGGCGAGCGGCTTGTCCAGGAAGACCGGCTTTCCCAGCCCGGCACACCGGCGGAAGTACTCGAGATGCAGCGCCGGATCGTTGAGCTCGACCATCACGGCGTCACAGTCGCCCACCGCGATATCGAAGTCCGTCGTGACTTCGACGCCGAGCCCTTCCATCGTCTTCGTGCGTTCGGCGATACCTTTCGCGTCCTGAAACGGCGTTTCGAACCCCAGGCAGCGCGTCGCCCGCAGTCCCGTGCCGGACATACGACGCACGAACGCCTCGGTGTGGCTGGTGTCCAGCCCTATCATCGCGACTTTGATTTCATTGTTCATGGCGGTCCTCTCTCAGCGATTGTAGTGGCAAGCCGTTGGGTGGCGCAACCGCGTGGAACGCAACCGCCGCGTCGCGCGCCGCCGCAACGCCGGAATGGTTGACGTCGCTACATGGTCGTCGTAATGTGAGGGTGCCCGCCTGGGTTTGTGGAGGACAGTTCAGCCATGGCAGATATCGCGAAATGGGCCGAAGCCATCAAAGGTTCTATAGGCAAGGTCATCTACGGAAAGGACGACGTGGTGGAGAAGCTGCTCGTCGCGCTTCTGTGCAGGGGCCATGTGCTTCTCGAGGATGTGCCCGGCGTCGGGAAGACCATTCTCGCGCGGGCTATCTCCGCGACGCTCGGCGGGGAGATGCAGCGGGTGCAGTGCACGCCCGACTTGCTCCCGGCGGACGTGATCGGTGTGTCGATCTACAACCAGCAGTCCGGAGAGTTCGAGTTTCGTTCCGGTCCCGTCCTGACCAATCTACTCCTCGTGGACGAGATCAACCGCGCCACGCCCCGGACGCAGTCGGCGCTGCTCGAGGCGATGGAGGAGCGCACCGTTACCGTTGACGGGAACACGATGCCGCTCCCGCGGCCCTTCTTCATGCTCGCGACCGAGAATCCGGTCGAGTTCGAAGGAACCTTTCCGCTTCCCGAAGCGCAGAAGGACCGCTTCTTTCTCTCCACCCGGATGGGGTACCCGCTCGAGGAGGCGGAGAAGGAGATCATGGACAGTCAGCGTCGCATGACGCATCCGGTCTCGGATCTCACGCCTATCACGGGCTCCGAGGAGATCATCGGGTTGCAGGGTGAGGTCGGCTCCGTCGAGGTCGACCCGGAGCTGCGCGGTTACATCCTCGACCTCGTGGAGGCGACGCGAAATGACAGCCGTCTCAAACTCGGCGCGTCTCCGCGCGCGTCGATGGCGCTCTACAAAGGCGCTCAGGCGCTCGCGGCCATCCGCGGCCGCAGCCACGTCGAGCTCACCGACATTCAGGAGCTCGTACCTCCGGTTCTGTGGAAACGGATCAGCGTCAAGTCGGAGAACCTTCTCAAAGGGTTGACCGAGGAGAGGGCGATCGAGGAGATACTCGAGAGAACCCCGCAGCCAGGTGAGGGGGAAGTGGCATGAAGCTGCGCAAGGCAGTGCTGGCGGTACTCCCCGGAGTCGTCGCGCTGCTGCCTCTGATCTTCTTCTTCCTTTACACGCCGGTTCCCTTCGTCCGGTACATCACCGCGCTCTATCTCGTCGTGGTCCTTCTCGCCTTCATCTATACCCGGGTACTCCCGTACGCCGTCGTCATCACCCGCGTCGACGACACGCAACGCGGTATCAAGCTGCAGGACATCGAGCTGCGCCTGCGCGTGCGCAACCGATCGATCCTGCCCGTCCCGTACTTCACCGTCGCGGACGCCCACGGGCAGCTCTATACCCGTTCGGACAACTGGCTGGTGAACCTCCGGCCCTTCGAAGAGCGCGAAGTGAGCTACACGGTTCAGGGACAGCACCGCGGAGCGTACGAGCTCGGACCGGTGACGATCGGGGGGAACGGGCCGTTCGGCCTTTTCCCCTGGCGCAGAAGCATCGACGTGCCCGGCACGGTTGTCGTGTACCCGTCGATCCATCGGCTCGATCTTATCTATCGCCAGGGCCTGCCGGCGGGCAGTCTGCCCATTGACAACAAGATGTACGAGGACGTGACGCAGTTCCGGTCGCTTCGCGAGTACGTGGCCGGCGACGACATGAAACGGATCAACTGGAAGGCCTCCGCCAAGACGGACAAGCTCTTCACGATGGAGTTCGACTCCACGCTCTACTTCTCCGTTCTCGTCGTGCTCAACTTCTGCCGGGACGACTTCCCGAAGCGTCAGCGTGAGTCGCTCGTCGAACGGGCCGCGGAACTCGCCGCGTCGGTGCCCTTCTACTACACCCAGCTGAAGCAGGAGATCGGGTTCATCTCCACCGGGAACCTGCCCGGCGAGAGCGGGTACGCGACCGCGCCCATCAAGGCCGGCTACGGTCACGCACAGGGCATCCTCGAGCTCATCTCACGGCTCGAGCCGGTAGACGGCCACGCCGACTTCAACGCCATGCTCTATCAGTCGGGCGTGGTGGTGCCGACCGGCACTCGCGTCATCGTCGTTTCTCCCCCGTTCAACCAGACTCAGGCCGACGTCCTGATCGCCGCCGAGCGCAGAGGCACGAACCTGCTCGTGATGCAGATAGAATCTCAGGTCGAGCGCGTCCAGGATGAGTATTTCGCCGGCGCGCTCAGGGTGATCCCGATCGGACGAATCGGAGGGGAGACCATCCATGGTTGACCTGCGACGCAAACAGTACTCCGGCTTCGTGCATCCTTTTCTTTCGGTCTTCATCCCGTTCGTGTTCTTCTCCGTCGTCGTCGTTCTCATGGTCGGAGGTGCGTTGATCGCGCGGGACGTTCGACTGCTCCCGCCCTTCTTCCCGCTGATCCTGCTCTTCGCCGGTGTGTCGGAGACGATCACCGGCAACCTGCTGCAGAAGGAACGAGTCA
>SLST01000483.1 GCA_007130265.1 Spirochaetales bacterium | reverse complement strand
TGAGATCATCCCGGCGATCGAAACCGTATGGCCGGCGGTTCGGCGGGACCTAGTGACGCTCGGCGTCTCCATGGGAGAGTATCACTCGCTCGTGAAGGAACGCGCATCGGCACTCGGGTTCGAGTACGGACGGTTCGGCGCGCGGGTATGCCGGCGCGCGTTCTTCGGTCTCGATGCCGACGCGCGGCTCGAGGCGCTCTATAGGGTCATGAGTCGGCTCGGTCTGCTCGACCGGCGGAACAGGCCCGGGCACGCGTTTTTCACCCCCGTGCTCAGCAGTGACCCCGGCGGTTCGCGCACGCTCGTCGCGTCGCGAAAGATGCGCATCACGGTCGACGGTCCATGCCTTGTGATCGCGCCCGATATTGTCCGCCCACCGGAAAGTGGGTATCTTCGGTAGCATAGGATGACGAGCAGCTGCTTATATGGGTGACGATCAACAGCCACAGAAAGACCGGAACCAGAAAGACCCTGGTCAGTTCAACTTCAACTTTCGCAACAACAAGTTTGCGCTGATTCTGCTGATCTCGGTCTTCGGGATTTTTCTCCTTCTGCTCTCGTCTCCCGGACGGCAGCCCGGGATGGAGATCGATTACTCCACCTTTCTCGACTATGTTGAACAGAACCGCGTCGAGTCGGTTACGATCGTCGACCAGTTTGAGATCCGCGGCCGTATGCGCGGGATGACCGGGGAGGGGTCGTTCTTTCGTACCCAGATCCCCTATTTCGACGATCAGCTGATCCGTACGCTTCGTGAGCGCGAGGTGCCCACCCGCGGGCAGAGCGGATCCATGCCCGCGTGGCAGATACTGCTCAACCTCTTTCCCTGGGTCTTCGGGATCTTCATCATCTGGTTCATGTTTCGCCAGCTGCAAGGCACAGGAAATCGTGCCTTCTCGTTCGGGAAGAGCAAGGCGAAGAAATACGCCGACGATGGGAGGCGGATCACCTTCGCCGACGTCGCCGGTCAGGCGGAAGCGAAGTTCGAGCTTCAGGAGGTCGTCGAGTTCCTGAAGAATCCAGCCAAGTTCACGCGAATGGGCGCGAAGATCCCAAAGGGAGTACTGCTCGTCGGTATGCCGGGGACCGGCAAGACCATGCTCGCGAAAGCGTGTGCCGGAGAGGCCGGCGTCGCGTTCTTCCACATGTCCGGGTCGGATTTCGTTGAGATGTTCGTCGGTGTAGGAGCGAGCCGCGTCAGGGACCTTTTCGAGCAGGGCCGTAAGAGCGCCCCCTGTATACTCTTCATCGACGAGCTCGATGCGGTCGGCAGGACTCGAGGCGCCGGGTACGGCGGAGGGCACGACGAGCGCGAACAGACGCTCAATCAGATGCTCGTCGAGATGGACGGTTTCGACACGAAAGACGGGGTGATAATCCTCGCCGCGACGAACCGGGCGGATGTTCTCGACCCCGCGCTCATGCGACCGGGCCGCTTCGACCGGCAAGTTGTCGTGGACATGCCGGATCTCGAGGAACGCACGGCGATCCTGCGGATACACGCCGCGAAGATACCGCTCTCTCCGCGGATCAACCTCGATCGAATAGCTCGGGCGACGCCCGGATGCTCCGGGGCCGACATAGCGAACATCGTCAACGAAGCCGCCCTCTACGCCGCGAGGCGAAATCGGGATCTCGTGCAGATGGATGATTTCGAGGAGGCGCGAGACAAGATCATGATGGGCGTCGCCCGGACGTCGCGCGTCTTCACCGACGAGGAGAAGCGTAAGACCGCTTGCCATGAGGCCGGGCACGCGCTTCTGCACTATCACCTGCCGAATGCTGACCCTCTGCACAAGGTCACCATTGTTCCGCGTGGTCGGGCTCTGGGCGTTGCGTTCTCGCTCCCGGAGAAGGACACCTACTCACACAGCAAGGGATGGCTCATCGACCGGATCAAGATCGCATACGGCGGATATGTTGCCGAGGAGATGTTCTACACCGAGACAACCACGGGAACCCAGGCGGACCTCTCGCAGGCGACCGATATTGCCCGGCGAATGGTCACCGAATGGGGCATGAGCAGCCTTGGTCCGGTGGCCTACGGTCAGGAAGACGAGCCGATCTTCCTCGGAAAGGAAATAGCTCGCCACAAAGACTACTCGGAGGAGAAGGCTCGTCAGATAGACGAGGCTATTCATACGATCCTGTCCGACGCGTACGCGGATGTGAACCGGATTCTGACCGAGCAACGGAAACAGCTTGAGAAGCTCACCGACGCGTTAGTGAAGCAAGAAACACTTGTGGACAGCGAGGTGCGGGAGCTGCTCGGGCTTCCGGTTCACAGGAGTGCGGGTGACCTGCGCGATGAAGAGCGCCCGGAGGACAGCGAGCCGTCATGAGCTGGACATGGCGGGTCACCCTCGTCTGTCTGCTGGCTGTTCACGCCCATGTTGCAGCCGACCCGAGCGCAGATATCGCGGCTCTCTACGTCGATGCCGCCCTTGAGGCGTTTCAGAATCGGGAGACCGACCGCGCGATGCGGCTCACGCTGATTGCGCGTGAGTTCGACGAGAGATCGAGCGACGCCCACTATCTGGCTGCGGCGATGTACTCGGCTCGTCAGGAGTTTACGACGCAGGCGATCGAGCTGGCGCGACGGGCCCTTGATCTCGCCGATTGGCGTCGGTTCGACTCAGCACGCGCGACGGTGCTTCTTGCGGGGCTGCGGAACCGAATAGGAGACCACCAGGACGCCGTTACTCTCCTGCGCGACATGGATCTCGGCCCCGGCGCTGAGCAGGCAACCCTGGAACAGTGGTACTACGAGTATGTCGTCGGCCTGAACGCACTCGGACAGCGGGCCGAAGCCGATGATCTGCTGTCGGCCGCCCGAGACCTCTTTCCTGACGATCCGCGTTTCTACTGGTTTCTCCTTCGTGGCGAATCGTATCCGTCTGTCGAGTACCGCCGCGAGCTCGAACGCCTGCGGCTCGCGGCTACCCGGGCGGACACGTCGCGGAGGCACGCGCCCGACGGTGGGCCGCAACTGGCAGATCTGTTTTACGAGTACGGAGTGCGGGCGCCCACCGTTCGCGAGCGTGAGTGGGCGCGGGTGCAGCTCGCTGAGCTCGGGTGGCAGGACCCTCGCATCGCGTTGCTCTACCTTCCGGACGACCCGGAGGCTGCCGCGGATGTCTTCCTCTCGACCGACGGGTTCAGTGACCACGCGACTTTCCGGGACATCGTGCAGAGAACGGTTGGAGAGGTCCGAGCGCAGATCCTGGACGCCGCTGCGGGTTTCAGCGGGACGAGTCTCCTCGATCCGGCCGGTGAGGGATGGTGGAGCGAGCGCCTGGCAGTCGAGAATGGAATGGTTGTGCGGTGGGAACGCGACCGGAACCGCGACGGGGTCGCCGAGTTCACCGTGGAGTTCGACGCACGGAGGCC
>SLST01000341.1 GCA_007130265.1 Spirochaetales bacterium | reverse complement strand
TGAGCATGGGGTGGTTTGCCGCGTGCGGGAGGCAGGCTCCGGTCGCTGCGACCTGAAGCAGTCCGTGCACGCGCAGATCCTTCGTCCTGCTTCCCTGCGAGAGGAGGCGCTCTACCGGCGATCGTTTGATGCGCGGAACGAAGACGATTCTCGCCCGGCGAAGCCCGGCGACCTTCTGAGCCTCTTCAACGGCGTCGCTGAGCCCGCCTATCCGGTCGACCAGACGATGCTCGAGGGCATCCTCACCGGCCCAGATGCGACCCTGCGCTCGCTTGTGAACCCCTTCCACGTCTATGTTCCGGTTGTCTGCGACGAGATGGAGGAAGCGGTCGTACACGGACGCGACCTGTGAGTCGAGGGCTTCGATCTCCCTTGGCGTGAGCTCACGCAAACCGGTGCCCGCGTCGGCATGCTCGTGGGTCTTGATGACCGAGTGCGTGATTCCCTGGTCCGCGAGCGCCCTTCCCGCGTCGACGGCGATCATTAACACCCCGATGCTCCCGGTCAACGTTGTCGCGCACGCGTAAACCGGCGATCCTGTCATTGAGATCCAGTAGCCGCCGGAACCGGCGACGTCCGACATCGAGATCAGAAGGGGCTTCTCGCCCGCGAGTCGTGCGAGAGCGCTTCGGATGTCCTCGCTCGCGACTGCCGATCCGCCGCCGGAGTTGACTCGAAGCACGACGGCTCGAACCCTGCGGCTCCTGCGCAGCGAGTCGATCTGCTTCACGAAGGTTTCAGAACCAACGGCCTGGCCGATGAGCGGGCTCACTCTGCTGCGTCCTTCGACGATCGCGCCTTCAAGACAGAGCACGGCGACGCGTTTGCCGCGTCCGATCGAGCGGGGCGTCTTCACCGTGCGACGGCGTATCTTTTCGTTGGTCCAGGATTCACGCAGAGACTCGATGGTCGCTGTCTCGTCGACCCATCCCTCCCGCAACGCCTCCGCGGCGTCGAGTGTCCGGCCGGCAAGCAGCGCGTCCACATCCGCACGATCCTTGCCGCATCCGGAAGCGATCGTGGTGTGGATCAGCGACGCCGCCTGATCGATCCAGCGCTGGTACTGCTCGAGGTTTGCAGGGTCAATCGTCTCGAGCCGAAACCGGTCGGCAGCGCTCTTGTACCTGCCGCGGCGCACGACCTGAAAGCGAATGCCCAGGCGATCGGCCAACCGCTTGAAGAAGAGAGTGCTGCGAGCGATGCCGGTGCACCGAATCGAGCCAAGTGGATGCAGCGCTCGCTTCGAACAGGCGGAGGCGAGATAGAGGTGCGCGTCGCGATACTCGGTTGCGTAGAACACGAGTTCCTTCCCTGCGTCTGACACGCGTACGAGCTCGCGACGGATCTCCTCGAGCGCCGCCGGCATGGGCGCATTGAACGTCGGCTTGACGTGGACGAGCACCCGTCGCACACGGCGGTCGGCCCGGATGGCGGCGCAGGTACGAAAGAAAGTGGTGAAAACGAACGTTTCCCGCGTCGAGAACGCCAGGAGCGACTTGACCTGTCGGTCCGTATCGCGGTAGGACCCGGAGAGGGTGAGCTCTGCGTACATGATGAGACATCGTACCCCGGCCGAACGGCCGAAGCAAGACACGGAAGATCTCATTGATGTACGGAACCTGCGTGTCTCGTTTGCGACGCGGCGTGGAAGGATTCACGCGGTCAACGGCGTCGACCTGACGCTGCGCGAGGGAGAAAGCATCGGTCTCGTCGGTGAGAGCGGAAGCGGCAAGAGCGTCACGTGCCGGGCACTGCTCGGCTTGCTCCCGGAGCACGCAACGGTGGAGGCGGATGCGATCCGGTTCAGCGGTACCGACGTGGCCGCCGACCGCGAAGGCCATGCAGGCGTGCGGGGAGGCACGCTTGCGCTCGTAGGGCAGGACCCGATCGGAGCGCTCAATCCGCACGTAACCGTTGGAACGCAGATCGACCGCGTGCTGCTGAACCAGGGCATGCCGCCGACTCGGGCGAGCGAGCGGACGAGAGCGCTACTCGAGGAGGTCGGGATCGACCCGCGACGCAGGGACGCCTATCCGGGCGAGTTCTCAGGCGGGATGTGCCAGCGGATCGCAATCGCCCTTGCACTCGCAACCGGGGCGCGGATACTGATCGCCGATGAGCCCACCTCGAGCCTCGACGCAGACACGGGTTCTCGAGTTGCTAGAGCGGCTGCGATCCACGGAGGGACTGTCCCTCGTTTTGGTTACACATGACTTCGACCTCGCCGGCAGCATTGTGACCGGCTGCTGGTCATGTACGGAGGCCTCGTCGTGGAAGAGGGTCCGCCGAAGCAGATCGCCAGGAGGGCCTCCCATCCGCATACAAGGGGGCTGCTCGCGGCCGTCCCCCGGTTTGCGTTCGACGCGCGAAGCGTCGAGGGCATTCGCGGATCGGCGTCGGTCATCGATCGTCCGCGAACGCTACCTATGCGTCCTTGCCTCGGTTCTGGCAATCGCCGCGGCCCTTGCAGGGGACCCGTGGTTGGCATGGGGGGGCCCGCACCCCGCGATCCTGCTACGGGCGCTGGGGTTCATGGCCGTCTACGCCGCAGCCGTGCACCATACGAGGCGCACCGTTCACGTGCCGCAGACTCGCGACCTGCTCGTCTGGTCGTGGAGGCTACTCGCGGTCGTACTCGCGATGCCGGCGTACGCCGAGACGCTCGCGAACCTCTCCTGACGCTCGCCCCCCGGCTACGTTTCGCTTCGCGCGGCGAGCCGTTTGATTTGTTCGTACGGGAAGAAGCCGGTCGTGTGTCCGTCGCTCCACTCGATGCTGAGCGCGTAGTTTCCCACGGTATCCACGGTTTTGGGGTGGATCGCCCCCGGAAGCGTCCCGGGATCGAGTTTCGGTTCGTTGGTGTACTCATCCACGCAGAGCGCGCACTGGCAGGCGGCTCGAAGCGTCCTGCTGTCGACGTGAGTCTCGTCGCCGTTCGCCCAGCGCAGCGTGATGCCGCTCTCATCAGAGCTGAACTCCGGCGTGCTGCGTCCGGCGCGCGTTCGACCGATCTGGCGGACCATCGCGTCCACGGCCCCGGCGACCGCCTCAGACCGCGGACTTTCGACAATCGGGCCGCCGTATTCGTGCGGCGAGATGGGCAGTCGTCCGAGAATCGGAAGCCCGTAGCGGGTCCCGATTCGCTCTCCGGCCCCGGTCCCGAATACGTCGTACCTCGTCCCGGTGTCCGGCGCCTCGAAATAGCTCATGTTCTCAACCACCCCGAGCGTGGGAACGGCAACCTTGTCGAACATCCGGATCGCCTTACCAACGTCGGCGGCCGAGAGCACGTGCGGGGTCGTGACGATCACCGCTCCGTCGAGCTGAGCGCTCTGGGTGATCGTGATCTGCACGTCCCCGGTGCCGGGAGGGAAATCAAGGAAGAGATAGTCGAGCTCGCCCCAGTTGACCTGGTGGAGGAATTGCTGGACGTAGTTGGTCACCATTGGTCCGCGCATGATCGCCGGGACGTCGCCGAGCCAGAACCCGAATGACATTACTTTCAGCCCCTCGAACTCGAGCGGCACGACCATGTTCTCTTCGTCGCCGGTCAGCCCGACGTCGTGGTGCTCGAAGAGTGTGGGAACCGAGGGCCCAAAGATGTCTAGGTCGAGCAGGCCGACGCGATACCCCTGACGAGAGAGCTCGATCGCGATGGACGCGGCAACCGTCGATTTCCCCACGCCCCCCTTGCCGGAGGCGATCGCTACGAGCGTGTCGACGCGCTCGAGACCGCTTTGTTCGGCCCGCAGCGTACGCTTGGGCCTGCGGCTCGACAGTGTCACCTCGACCGACCGGACTCCTGCGAGCGCGGAGATGCAGGAGATCGCCTGCTCACGAAACTCGTCACGCACCGGGCAGGCCGGGGTCGTCAGCTCGAGATCGAGCGTGACGCGGCCGTCCGCGATGTCGAGGTCCTTCACGAAACCAAGGCTGACGATGTCCTGATCGAGATCAGGGTCGATGATGGCCGATAGCGCGGCCAGCACGGCCTCGCGGGATACGCTCACAGGCTCCTCCGCTTGAGAGCATACGAAGCTACCGATGCTCGGTCAAATTCTCGCGCGGCAGTGAGAGGTCGGGCCTCACAGCGTTCTCCGTGGCGCTGACGGCGGCCTCGCCGAAGAGCCCGCGAACGGTGTCGTGATCCCCTCTGCGCACCAGAACGTAGTCGGAGGGAAGCGTCATCCGCGTCTCGACCCCGATAACCGTGGCGTCACGCTGCGTTCGGTGGGCCCGGAGCGCCAAGAGTTGGCGCAGACGGGGAACCGACCCGTCCTGCGCGGGCGTCCACGGTGAGACCGGGATGAGGTTCTCGTAGCCGGACGGCTGGAGCGGATCGACGACGACGATGTGCGTCTGCACGGGATTCCCGGGAAGGTCGAAGATCCGGTCGACGGCGCGGTCGACGAGTATGCCGGTCGCCTGATGCTCGAAGTGTTCGACCGCGGGGCCCGGACCGTCGGGGCTGATCACTAGGCGGGGCCGGAAATGCCTGATGATGCCCTCGATCCGAGCGACGAGGTACTGCGCACCGCCCCATCTCTCGATCACCTCCAACGGCGCCAGCTCGTCGAGCCAGGTGCTGTAGGGATGATTCGGCAATCCGAGCCGCAGGTAGTACGAGCTACCGAGCCAGCCGACGGCCTCACGCGTCTCGTCGATGCGCACGCTCGCGAGAGCAGGTCCGGTCAGCCGGTAATCCGGGTACGTCTCGTCGATCTCTCTCCACGGGTGTTGATCCAGCCCCGATTCGCCGTCGGTCATGATGACCACCGCACCGGAGAGCCCGCGGGAGTGAAGCCGTGCGAGCAGCGCGCCGAAGTCGAGCGCCTCATCGTCCGGATGCGCGTGAAACGCGAGGTAGTCGAGTTGGACCTGCGGCAACCGATCGGCAGGCCCGATCGCCACCGGAAGCGCAAGCGACGGGAGGGTCGGCGTTCTCGTCGCGCCCGCCACCGGTTCGCGGGTCTGCATCGTCTCCGGCTCCCCCTGGTGGGGCGCTGCCGGCGAAGGAGGCACATCGGCGGACGGTGGGGCGGCGGCCGACTCGGCAAGCGCGGTGACGGTAAAGGCCAGGATCGCAGCGGCGGCTGCGACCGCCGGGGCAACCGCGTACCGCCTGTGCGGCGGGCGAGGAACGCGAACCGGTTTCGCGAGCTCAACCTCTCGGACGATGAGGCGCGTCGTTCCGCAGCGGATCTGATCGCCCGCGTTGATCGGGTGATCGGTTCGTCCCATCCCGTTGATCCTGATCCCGTCGCCGCCCTGCACGATGATTGCTCCCTCTCGTTCCAGGAGCTCGAGCGGTGCGGTGCCCGTGTCTGAGGCGAGCACGCACGGGTAGGTCTCCACGCGCTCGATCCTGCGACCTGAGGGCCCGCGGATCTCGAGCTGGAGAACGGGAGGACGGCTGTTGTGCCGCTCGACGACCGCCACGCGGCGGCGGTGCCATCCGGATGCCTTTGCGAGCGCGATCAAGCCCAGGAAGAGTGTCGCCGTGAAGACCCACCGTGCTACCGACGCCCAACGTACGAGCAGGGTGCGTTCGGCCTGTTCCAGGGACTGCTGCGCTCGCGGAACGCGAGTGGGGTCCGCAGCCGAAGGAGGCGGCGAGCCGGAGTCGATCATCGGCGGTTCGTGCCGTTCGGCGAGTGCGTCGAGCATGGGACGCACTGAAGCGGGACTCGTTGACCGAAGGGCGATCGCCTCGAACACGACGTTCTCTGGAAGGCGCAAGGGGCGGGGCGGCATCAGCGCGGCGAGATCCTCCCCGTCGGTGACGAGAAGTAGCTTCGCAGGCGAATCGTCGTGCGCAAGCGCGATGGCAGAAGCGGTGCTCGCCGCCCGCTCTATGGCCCGCATGAGGTCTATCGACCCCCACGGCGCGATCTCCCGCAGCGCGAGCGACACCTGACGCGAGGTGGCAGGATACGGCAAGCGTAGCCTCACGTCATCTTTGTGCTCGCCGACGAGGAGCGCGTAGCGTGTTGAGAGCGGCTGCTCGGACATCCACCAGTCGAGTTCGTCGCGAAGCAGATCGATTCGCGTGCGCCCATCGCTCTGCAGCGAGAGACTGTAGCTCGCGTCGAAGAGGATCGTCACCGAGTCCGCATGCAGGCCGCCGGAGGCGAGCACGATCAGCAGGAGAAGAGACGGGATGCATCGACGAATCACGCCGCTACTATAGTGGCGGTGTACCGGGCTGTCCATCAGACCTGAGCCGGGACGGAAGCTACGCTTCTTCGGTGTAGAGCATCAGCGGATACCCCGCCTCGCCTGCCAGTCGTCGCGCCCGATCCACGCGCGAGCTCGCCACGTCGTACGTGTAGACTCCCACAAGTGACCGCCCTCCCTGATGTGCGGTGACCATGATGCGACGCGCTGCGCTGTTGTCCTTGCGGAACACCGACACGAGGATGTAGACGACGAACTCTCGCGGCGTGTAGTCGTCGTTCACGAGCACCACGCGGTACATCGGGGGCGGTTTCACCTTGGTCTTCGCTCGTTCTTTGACCTGTGGATCGCTTCCCGGCGGTGTTACAGGTTCACCCATACGCTATTCGTGAACATACTCACGGGAACCCGCCGGCGTCATCCTATCCCGGTGTGCATACCAATCTGAACTCTCAGATGCTTTGCCTCGCCGGTGAAGAACCTTCTCCCGTGATTGTTCACGAGCTCCTGCAGAACCGGCTCGGACTCCGCGAAGAACTCGTTGAGCACCCCGACGATGTACTCCGGAGGTCGGCCGTCGCGAGGAGCGCGCGAGCTCGTCGGGCACTTCGGAACACTGGCGGTTCACCGCGCCTCCCTTCGTCGCCCCCACCGCACTCGCCGGCGCTCTTGCTCACAAGTAGAGCCCCGCAGATACTGTGATGCATGGATTCGACGCCGACGTTGGTCTTTGTGGGCTCCGGTACCGTTCATCCCTCACGGCACGCGCAGCGGCTGGCATTCGAGGCGTTCAGCGGCGGTTCCGAGCGGGACGCCGCCTCACGACGTCACGCCGTTCGTCGTCCTCCCGGACATCGCATGCACCGACTCGCAGGAATCTGTGAAGGCCGGCCGGACATTGTGGGTCTCTACATCCATCATCCAAGGGCCGAGCCTCCTGTTGTCGCGGCTCTGTGTCGTTACGTCTCCGAGGGTGGAGCGCTGCTCGCGATCCACGGGGCAAGCGCTTCATTCAAGGGTAACGGGAGCTACAGTGACCTTCTCGGCGCCTCGTTCACCGGGCACCGGCGACTCTCCCATCGCGAGATTCGTCTCGTCGCCGGAGGCCCGTCGTCGCTCCTCGGACTCCCGGAATCCGTCGGCGTGACCGACGAAGTGTACGAGCATGAGTTTCACCGTGATGTCGACGTATGGTATCGGTGGGATGACCTCGATTCGCCGGGGAGCGCCCCCCCTGCCGTCTGGACCCGGAGGTACGGCGACGGCAGGGTGGCCTGCGTGACCCCCGGGCATCGCGCGGCGGTCTGGCGCTCACCGGGAGTCGCGGAGATCATCTCAGCGGTCGTTACCTGGTTGCTGCATACGGAGAGCTTCTCGTGAGGCTTGCCGTCGTCGGTTGCGGAGACGCGGCGCGCACGGTCGGACTCGCGTCACGCTTCGTGCGCCGCTGTCGAATCGTCGCGGCGGCCGATCCGGATGCGCGCCGCCGGGCAGCTTTCGCGCGCGCGTTCGACGCGGCAGGATACCGCGACTGGCGCGAGGTGCTCGACGCAGAGAGGGTTGATGCGGTGTATGTGGCCGTTCCTCACGATCTGCACCGTGAGGTCGCGCTTGCCTTCGCCGAACGCGGCACCGGGGTCCTTCTCGAGAAGCCGGTTGCCGCATCGCTCGCCGACGCCGAACGGCTTGTGCGCGAGCAGCCGGCGAAGGCGAAGATCGCGGTGAACTACCAGTACCGCTACGACCCGAAGATCGCGGGGATGCTCGACGCGGTTGATCGATTGGGCTCGCTGTTCTATGTCCAGGTGATCGTTCCGTGGTACCGCGACGCGACCTATCACGACGAGGCCGCGTGGCACGCGTCGGTCGCGCGTTCGGGCGGGGGAACGCTCCTGACTCAGGGCAGTCACGCCCTCGACATCGCGCTCTGCGTATGTGGTCCTCCGGTGCGCGCGACCGCCCGCGTGTTCCGTCGGCTGCACACATCGAGCGATACCGAGGACCTCGCCTCGGCGATCGTGGAGACCGAGTCCGGCGCGCCGGTGTTCATCACATCGTCGATGGTAAGCCGTCCGGAAGCGAGGACATCCATCGCGGTGTACGGGAGCACCGGGTCGCTCGTCTATCACGGCCCGCAGCGCGCGCGGCTTCGGGCGTACCGGGTGCGGCCACCAAGGCGGATCGTCCTGTCGCAGCTGCACCCGTACGTCGCGTCGCTCGCCGGGTTCCGTGACTGGATCGAGGGCGGTTCACCGCCGCGCTGCACCGTCACCGACGCGCTTGCGGTCATGCGAGCGGTCGACGCCGCCTATCGCAGCGCACGGTCCGGAACCGGCGTGGGGATTTCGGGTGCTCTCGGATGAGCTCAGGCGCGACGGCGCTCTTCGATCCGACGGAGGATCATCCGGTGCGCCTCGTGCGGATCATCGATCTCCTCGAGGAGCTCCTCGGTCGCGCAGTCGATCCGGTCGACCGTCGATGTCGCGCGAACCTCGATGCCGCGGGGGTCGAGTACGTCGAGCGCGAGCCGACTCACGACCTCCGTGGTGATCGCCTCGACCCCGAGGCGGACCGACAGGAGGGCTCCGGCGCGACCGACGATCTTGTCATAGGTCGTCAACCGGCCGGCCGCCTCCTCCCCGGTTGGAGAGGCCTCGAGAGCGGTTCCGAGGTCGAGCAGTGGGTAGAGCCAGTTCCGGTCGCTGCGGAAGAACTCGATTCCATCACGGTAGGCGATGAGCGTCGGCACTCCGGCAGTATAAGAGGCGTGGGTCGCGGCGGCAAGCGGACGGTTGACGATTGATACGTTTCAGCGCACGGAGTACTATTCGAGCCGATCTGGAGGGTGTATGAAATCGTTGACGCTCTATGTCTCCCCTAACGGCCGCGAGAACGCATCGGGCGCGGAAAGCGACCCGCTGCCGGGGCTCGACGCCGCCCGTCGAACCGTGCGCCGCCGACGGCTCGAGGGATACGACGGGAGCGTCACCGTACTCATACGCGACGGGGTATACCGCGTGAAGGACCCGATCGTCTGGAATCCGGACGATTCTCCCGCGCCGGGGCGGAGGATCCGCTATGCGGCATTCCCCGGTGAGAAGCCGGTCCTCTCGGGAGGGGCCCCGCTCTCCGGGTGGACCCTCGTGTCGGCAGCCGATATGCCGGACGGTATGCCCGCGCAAGCGTTCGGCCACGTGTGGGTGGCCGCTCTACCGAGGCGCGAAGGTCGGCCGGTCGACATCAAGGCGCTCTTTGACGGTGAGGGTCTGCTCGAGCGCGCGCATTCACCGCGGCTTCAGAGTGCGAAGGAAGACACCGAACCGGTGGCCCCCGACGTTCCCCGGGGCGAAGACCCCAGGTCGTACTTGGAAAACCATCCGGTGTACCGGGAACTGAGGTTTCAACGAGGGGACATGCGACGGTGGCGCAATCTGCCGGATGTCGAGCTGTTTCTCACGCCCCGAAATCCCTGGACGGTGAACTACCTGGGCCTGGAGTCGGTGGATGAGGAGAGGTGTGTCGCGAAGACGACGCTCCCGGCGACCTACCCAATAACCACGGCGTACGGGCCTGCGCACATCAGACGATTCTACCGGGTTGAAAACGTCTTTGAGTACCTCGATGCTCCCGGGCGATGGGTCAGCGATACGAGCACGGGAAGCGTCTACCTCTGGCCCCGCACCGATGACCGACAGGGTCCGCCGGCCGGCGTGGTCGCACCGGTGCTGACGGAGATGCTCCGCTTCGAGGGAGATCTCGAGCGGGGTGAGGTAGTGCGCGATATCGAACTCGACGGGCTCACACTGGTGCACGGTGACCGCTACCGGTTCGGCGCCGGGCGCCGATCGGTTCAGCACGACTGGGAAGAGGAGGACGCAGAGAGCGCCCTCGTGAGGTTGCGCGGGGCCCGGGGAATCCGGATCGCGAACTGCCGGCTTGCGGACTCGGGGGGGTCGGGCATCCGGCTCGACCTGCTCGCGTCGGACAACGAAATCCTTGGAAACGAGATCTCCGGGATTGGTGGCGTCGGCGTGTCGCTGATCGGCTACGGGCCCGGCACGCGCGACGAGAATCATCACAACCGGGTCGCTTCGAACCATATACACCACGTGGGGCGCCTCTGGTGGCATGCAGCCGGTATCTTCGTCTGCCAAAGCGGTCACAACGTGATCTGTGACAACCTCATCCACCACACGCCGTACTGCGCGCTCGTGGTCAGCGGACCAAGACGTTCCGTCTTCGATCCTGCCGGCCATCGGATACGCGAAGGGGCGCTGACCGTCCGACGGGATGAGATGGGCGAGGCGCCGCTTGACCAACCGGTCCTGCTCGGCTTCCGACACGCTCGCTACAACACAATCGAACACAATGAGGTGCACGACGCGATGGAGCTTCTCGGAGACGGCAACGGCATCTACGTCTCCGGCGCGGGGGTCGGGAACGTGATCGCGCGGAACTACGTCCACGACATCTCGGGGGAGGGAACGGTCTCGGGGATCAGACTCGACGATGAGCAATTCCACAACCTGGTTACCGAGAACGTCGTCCATCGCATCTGCGGCGCGGGGATTCTCACCAAGAACATCAACCAGATCGAGAACAATATCATTGCCGACTGCTACGGCCCTCGGCAGTACGGCTATCTGTCCGCCCGCCATCGCGGTCCGTGCTACGGGACCGGGATGCGGCGGAACATCCTCATTCGCATGGCTCGGCCACAGAAGGAACCGTTCTGGGTTGTCGACGATCCGATCGGTTTTCTCCCGGAGGTCTCCATCGACGACAATCTGCTCTGGGACGTCGAGGAGCCGGATGCCGCGCGCACCGCGCTCGCCGAGCTGGCAACGATTGGAAAGGGCGGGCGATCGATTGCGGCCGATCCGCTTTTCCGTGACGCTGACGCCGGCGACTTCCGCCTGTCCGCTGATTCGCCCGCGCTGAAGCTCGGGTTTCGTCCGATCGAATCGTGGGGGAGGCGATCCTGAGTCGGCAGGATCGCACGATTCTTCTATCCTTCGCCGAATATTCCAAGACTCGCCTCGCCGTTCGCCGTAGTATGGGTGGATACACCAGCCGGAGGTTCCTATGGCATCGAAAGGTTCGTTCATTATTGTCGGAGAAAACATCCACTGCACGCGCGTACGTCTGACGAAGGGCAAGTACGTCGAGCAACTCGATGACGGGAGATCGGCCCTCGTGTTCAGGGAAGACGGCAAGAAACAGTATCTGCCAATCCCGACCGATGTCGTTGAGGGGCAGGATTTCAAGGACGGTAAGGTGCGGCACGTCGCCGTCGCCGTTCAGCAGGGCCTCTACGGCTCGAACGACGAGAAGGATGCCGGCCGGCGCTATGTGCAGGCGATGGCGCGCGAACAGGAGGCCTCCGGTGCCTGGTTCCTCGACATCAACGTCGACGAGTTCAGCGTCGACCAGGATGAAAAGAAACGGGCGATGGAATGGGCTGCGGAAGTCGTTCAGACGGCAACGTCGATCCCTCTCAGCATTGACTCTTCGGATCCGGAGATCCTCGAGACCGGACTCGCCGCATGCGACCCGTCGAAAGGGAAGCCGCTGGTGAACTCCGTGTCGCTCGAGCGCGTCGCTTTCGTCCCCATTGCGGCAAAGGCGAAGGCATGCGTCATCGCAAGCGCGATGGGCGCGACGAGTATGCCCCAGACCAGGGAAGAGCGCCTCGAGAACATCTCCGAGCTCGTACCCAAGCTTCAAGAGGCGGGTATCTCACTTTCAGATACGTTCCTTGACCCGCTCGTCTTTCCCGTGTCCGTCGACGTCCAGAACGGTCCGTGCGTCATCGAGACGATCAGAACGCTGCGCGAGACATACGGAGCGGAGGTGCACTTCGCGCCGGGACTGTCCAATGTCTCCCACGGCTTTCCCAAACGGAGCGTACTCAACCGGGTATTCGCCAAGCTGTGTCGGGAAGCCGGTTGCGACGGAGGCATCGTAGATCCTATGCAGATCAACGACGAGGTGCTCTCCGGGATCGACTTCTCGGACGAGGTGAACCAACTCGCCCGAGACGTCCTGCTTGGCAAGGACGAGTTCGGGATGCAGTTCATCTCGGCGATCAGGGGGGCGTGATGCCTGCGCAGATCATCGACGGTCGGGCGGTTTCGAAGGCGATCCTCGACGAGATCAGGGGCGACGTGGTGAAGATGCGAAACGAGACCGGGAAGGTGCCCGGCCTCGTGACGATTCTCGTGGGCGAAAACCCCGCGTCGGTCTCCTACGTTACCCTCAAGGTACGCACCGCGCTCGATCTCGGGTTCAACGAGGTCCAGGAGAACGTCGACCCCGAGATCAGTGAGGTCGACCTGCTCGCGCTCGTTGAGCGGTACAACGCCGACGAGTCGATCCATGGGATTCTCGTACAGCTTCCGCTGCCGGACCACATCGACGAGAAGAAGGTCATCTACGCTATTGATCCGGACAAGGACGTCGACGGGTTCCACCCGGTGAACGTCGGGAGGCTGATGATCGGTGGGGACGAAGTGCTTTTCCCGCCGTGCACGCCCGCCGGGATCCAGGAGCTTATCGTCCGATCGGGCGTTGAGACCGAGGGCGCCGAGGTAGTCGTCGTTGGACGCGCCGGACAGGTCACCGACGTCGGTCAGGTCTGAGAGGGAGGTCATAGCTGGCTGTTCTCCCAGGTGCCGGCCGACAGGACCAGCGCGTCACCGTCCGTCGGGGTGGTGATGGTCA
>SLST01000605.1 GCA_007130265.1 Spirochaetales bacterium | reverse complement strand
GCCATCTTAGCTCAGCTGGTAGAGCACGTGACTTGTAATCTCGGGGTCGCCGGTTCGAGTCCGGCAGATGGCTGATCGGCGCAAGCCGATGGTGGCTGATCGGCGCAAGCCGATGGTGGCTTGACTCGCCGCGGTCGCTGTGGTACGTTTCCGGTCCATATAGGGGAGATTCCCGAGCGGTCAAAGGGGGCAGACTGTAAATCTGTTGGCTCAGCCTTCGAAGGTTCGAATCCTTCTCTCCCCATCCTTCAAACCAGTGGTGGCTGTTGAACGACGTGAGCATGAATGAACCGGGACCTCACCCGTTCTACAAGGATGGGCTCAGATTCTCCTGCACCCGCTGTTCGCTCTGTTGCCGGTTTGACAGCGGTTTCGTCTGGCTGTCTCGCGCGGATCTCTCCCGCCTCGCGTCCGGACTCAACATAAGCGTAAGAGAGACGATCAGCCGGTACTGCCGCACGGTAGATATTGGCGGCTTCAAGCAGCTCTCCCTGCGAGAACAGGAGAACAAGGACTGCATTTTCTGGCTCAACGGTGCCTGCTCGGTATACGGCAGCCGACCGCTGCAGTGCGAGAGCTATCCCTTCTGGGCCCATCAACTCGCCGACCGTGAGACGTGGAGCGAGACCGCCGGTTCGTGTCCCGGAGTTGGCCTTGGCAGGCTCTATCACGCCCGGGAGATCGAGTCGATCGTAGAGAATCGACGCGTCGAACCGCCCCTCAATGCCGATAGCATAGACAGATGAAGGTACGATTCTGGGGAGTCAGAGGATCCATACCGTCTCCGATCACCCCCGATGAGATCCGCCGCAAGATCGCGAGTGTCGTGCAGCGGGTGCGGGCGAATGACCTCGAGAGTCCGACGAACCGGGAACGGTTTCTCGCAAGCCTTCCTCCGTGGCTTTTTGGCACATACGGCGGCAATTCGGCGTGTATCGAAGCGCGTCTCAACGACAACAGCTGCATCATCCTCGACGGGGGCTCAGGTATTCGTGAGCTTGCCGGCGGGATTGCCAGCGAAACACGTCCGGTCACCGAGTTCCACATCTTCATAACACACTTTCACTACGACCATCTGCAGGGTCTGCCGTTCTTCGCTCCCGGGTACAGTCCGTCGGTCAGCATCACATTCTACAGTCCGGTCGAAGGGTTCGACGAAATCATCCTCAATCACATGAAGCCTCCGTATTTCCCGGTGACGATGCAAGACACGATGGGCGGCAACTACCGCTTCGTCCTGCTCGAAGATGAACCAGTGCAGATCGGATCAGGAATCGTCAGCTGGCGCCCGCACAAACATCCGGGCGGGGCCGTCGCCTACAGGGTGAGCGAAGGAGAAAAGGCGTTCATCTTCAGTACGGATACCGAGCTCGAGGCGTCCGACTTTCAGAAGACGGATGAGAACACTGCCTTCTACGGAGGAGCGGAACTGATCATACTCGATGCTCAGTACACACTCGGCGAGGCCATCGACAAGTATGACTGGGGACACAGTTCGTTCAGCCTTGGGGTCGACTTTGTGACCGCCTGGAATATCCGCCGGATGTACATGTACCATCATGACCCGCTGTACGACGACCGACGACTCTACAAGAACCTCCAGTCGGCGCGCTGGTACGCCCGAAACCTGGGAAACACCGAGCTCGAAGTGTACCTTTCGGAAGAAGGACTCGAGGTTGAGCTGTGAACAGAACGCACGAAGTCGTTTTCTCGCACACCGAACTCGTCTCGCTCTACATCGCGTTGACGAAACTCGAGTCGGACCTCGACGAGACGCAGAAGCAGGTGCTCGAACGCCTCGCCGCCATGCTGTATGCCCAGCTGTCGGTCTCTGAAATGGAGGAAATAGAGCGATATTACCATGGATTAGCGCATCTCGGGTAGCACCGGGAAAAGGCCGTGCCGATTCTGTTTCGGTTCACTACATTGAAGAGAGCAAGCGATGCGAATTCCCGATCATGTCATCGACGAGATTGCGCGTCGGATCGATATCGTTGAGCTGGTAGGCGGATACGTCCGACTCGAGCAGAAGGGAGCGAGATTCGTTGGTCTCTGTCCCTTTCACGGCGAGAAGACGCCCTCTTTCAGTGTCGACCGCGACGTTGGCGCCTACTACTGTTTTGGGTGTCAGCGCGGCGGAGGGGTCTTCAAGTTCCTGATGGAGATCGAGGGATTGACCTTTCCTGAGGCGGTACGCCGACTCGGAGAAAAGGTCGGCGTCGAGGTCGACGAGGCCGACGAGGACCCCGCGGCGAGACGACGCCGTGCACTCGGCGAGCTGTACAATCGCGTCAGCGGTACCTTCGCACATCTCCTCAATGCGTCCGCCGGCGACGATGCCCTCACCGTGCTTCGCGACCGTGCGTTGTCTGCGGACGTGATCGAGCGATTCGGTCTCGGGTACGCCCCACGCGATGCGTTCTGGCTTCACGGATTCCTGACCTCGAAGGGCTATTCCTCGGATTTTCTCCGCGATTCCGGCCTGTTCACGCGCGCAAACCCCAGACGAGCGCTCTTCGCGGACCGCATCATGTTCCCCATCCGTACCCCTCGCGGAGACGTCGTGGCCTTTGGCGGGCGGCTCGTGTCGGGCGAAGGTCCGAAGTACCTCAACACGCCGGAGACCGCCATATATCGCAAACGGGAACAGTTGTTCGGGATCGACCTTGCTCTCCAGGCAATCCGCAAGGACCGTCGCGTCGTCCTCTGCGAAGGTTACATGGATGTCATCGCTCTCCATCAGTCTGAAGTCGACAATGCCGTGGCACCGCTCGGGACCGCGTTCACCGCCGAACAGGCCGCCTTCCTCTGCCGCTACGTCGACAGCGTAACGATGCTCTTCGATGCAGACCAGGCCGGAGTGCTCGCCACCCGACGCTCGGCAGAGATCCTTGCGCCCTATGGAGTTACGATGTCGGTCACGGTGCTTCGACCGGGCTCCGACCCGGCCGATCTGCTACGGGACGGGGGTAGTCAGGCAGTACGGAATGCAGTATCTTCACGCCTAACGGTCTTGGAGTTCCTTGTGCGCCAGAGCCTTCAGGAGCAAGCCGCATCGTCGCACGGTCGTGCTTCGGCGCCTGAGGCGAAGGATGCCGTGCTGCGCGGGGTCTACCCGCTGGTTTCGCGAATGAGCTCCCAGGTCCAACGCGAGGAGAGTCTGCGTCTGATTGCGGATCTAGTCGGGACGGACGTCGACGCCGTTCGCCGGGACTTCAAAAGCGTTACGCGTCCTTCGGCGGGGCGGGGGACTCGGAACGGCAGAAACGGCCAAGGCATACTCGTTCCCCACGGGGGTGGAGCGTCGGCGGAGGCGGGAAAGGACCCCGCGCTATCCCACGACCTCTTTTTGATGCTCGCGACGGTCCGCAATCGGGAGCGATTTTCCTACGTGCGACGCTTTGT
>SLST01000098.1 GCA_007130265.1 Spirochaetales bacterium | reverse complement strand
GTGCCACGCTCCACCTCAAATGGTCGAGCGAAGACCACAGCGGCACAGGCGGCCGCGACGAGGCGGCGATCGATGACATCGAGGTGCTGCTCGTGAGCGACCCAGGACAGTGAGTTCCCGCGGGCTGCTAGAGCACGACGGGCTGTCCCGTAGTCGAGCTCGCGACGATTGCCATCGTGAGCTCGTGGGTCAGGAGTGCATCGGCGTACGGAGAGCGAATGCCGCTCGCGTCGCCGGTGCGCACCGCCTCGATGAACGCTGCATCTTCGACGCGATAGGGGTCGAGCTCGGGCCGACGCTCGGTCGTCTCGAACTCGCGTCGCACCCTCAGCAACGAAGGAAGGAACTCGAAGAGCGCCACCGGCGTCACCACCTCGAGGCCGACGCGCATCGATCCCGGTCCGACACAGCTGTTGATGAGCGTCACCGTGAGACCTCGTCTGGCTTGCAGGACGGCGACTCCGGCATCGGGAACGTCGGCATCTGCGTGCATGTCGGGAAGAACTCGTTTCGAGGTATGCGCGTATACCGACTCGAACTCGCCGAAGAGGGCCCGCACGAGGTCGACGATGTGTACCGTCTGTTCGACGAACTGGCCGCCCGATTCCTCGATATGGCGCCACCAGGCCGGCGGCGGAAGAGTACTCATCCAGTACCCGTTCGCGATAACCGGGGTTGTGGCCTTAAGCATGGCATCCAGGGCCTCGGTCGTATCCAGGTATCGCAGGTGAAATGCAGCGGAGGTGATCAGATCGGCGTCGGCGACCGCCTCGGCGATCCGACGAGGATGCTCCGGCTCAACGCCAATCGGCTTCTCAACGAGGAACGGCACCTTCCGCCGTACGAGCTCGATCTCGATCTCGCCGTGGCCATTGGGGGTAACGACGATGACCGCCGCATCCGGTTTCTCTGCATCGATCGCTTCAGAGGTGTCCGTGTAGGCCTCTACGGATCGGCCGGTCCTCGTCGACAAGTCGGCGGCGGCCGCCGCCGCGTGTCCGACGGTCCGGCTGCAGAACGCCGTCACTTCGACATCATCGAGACCGGAAAGGATCTCGGCGTGCTTACGGGCGAATGAACCGGAACCGAACACGAGCACACGCATGCGTCATTGTAGCAGGAGTCATGGGTCAGGAGAAGAGTTGAACCGCACCACGCACGAAATACCAGGCGATCATCCCGGTGACCGCGAGCTTGGCCATGATGCCGAGGAGCGTGCCGCGGAACACCCCAATCGCCGCCTTGAGAGGGGCACGATTCTCGCGATGGAAGAGCACCTCACCGACGAACGCCCCGACGAACGCCCCAAGGATGGTACCGACCGGGGTGAAGAAGCTGCCGACGATCATCCCGACCACACTGCCGATGATGCCCGCCCTGCCCGCCCCGGCCTTCCTTGAGCTCATCGCCGGGAGGATGTTGTCGAGCACCATCGTCGCCGCCGCGACCACGCCAAGAGCGACGAGGAGCCAGACGGGCATGACCAGCCAGCCCCCCGCGATCGACACCAGTATCAGCGAGAGATAAGCGAGCACAGGACCGGGTACTGCGGGAATGATGCACCCGATTGCCCCGACGAACAGGAGCAGGCTGCCGAGTGCGACCATTGTGATGGATAGTGCCATGCGCCTCCAGTGGATCGGTCGTCAAAACTACAGTACCATCGAGAGATGGACAAGACAATCACCTTCACGAGCGAGCTCTATCAGTACCTTCTTGAGCACAACCTGGATGAACACCCGGTGCAGTTGCAGCTTCGCGAACACACCGCGACGCTGGAATCGTCATCGCTCCAGATCGCCGCCGAACAGGCCGCCTTCATGCGTCTTCTCGTCAAGATGCTTGGTGCCCGCAAGACGCTCGAGATCGGGGTATTCACCGGCTACAGCGCACTCACGGTCGCGCTCGAGCTTCCCGAAGACGGCAGAATTATCGCGTGCGACATCAACGAGGAGTGGACCTCGATAGCGAGAGAGTTCTGGCGCCGCGCCGGGGCCGACGGGAAGATCGATCTGCGCATCGCCCCCGCGATCGAGACCCTTGACCAGCTGATCCGCGACGGAGAGAACGGCTCATTCGACTTCGCCTTCATCGATGCGGACAAGGCGAGCTACCCCGACTACTATGAACGATGCCTGACGCTGCTGCGCCCGGGCGGGCTCATCGCGATCGACAACACGCTCTGGGCCGGAAAGCTCGTCGATCCCACGCTCAACGATCCCGACACACAGGCGATCCGGAGAATCAACCGTGAGGTATTCGAGGATTCGCGCGTCATCTCTGCTCTCGTGAACATCGGAGACGGGATGCTGCTCGCGCTCAAGCAGTAGCGTACGTCCCGGTCGCGGCTGCGAGCGCAAACCGCAGCGAGTTGAGTTTGCTCTCCTCGCTATCCGATCGCGACGTGAGCACGACGGGCACCGCGGCCCCCGCCACTATGCCGGCGGTCCGCGCGTGCGCGAAGCCGGTGAGCGCTTTGTAGAGTACGTTGGCCGCGTCGATATTCGGCATCACGAGGATGTCCGCCGCGCCGGCAACCTGCCCGGAAATCCCTTTGATCACCGCGGCGTCGGCAGAGATGGCCACGTCGAGGCCAAACGGTCCATCGATCTCGAACCGCGGGTCGCCGGCGAACCCGGCAACCACCTCAGCGGCTTCCCTGGTGCTTATCACCTTGTCGCTGACCTTTTCCACCGGCGCGACCATGGCGATACGCGGCGTTTCCATCCCGAGTGCCGTCGCACATGCAAGGGCGTTCAGGACGATGGCGCGCTTCTGCGTCGTATTCGGGTACGTCGTGATCGCCGCGTCGGTGATGAGAAAGAGTCGGACGAAACCGTCGACATCGCAGAGCGCAACGTGGCTCAGCAGACCGCCGGCGGGGGCGAGCCCAAGAGCGCGGTTGAGGATCGAACGGACGAAATCGGCCGTCTGCACGAGGCCCTTCATCAGCACCTGGGCCTCTCCGCGCGCGGCCATCGAGGCTGCTCGCGCGCAGGCGCTCACAGGGTCCGTCTCGTGAACGAGCGTCGCCGAACCCAGATCCACCTCGTGGTCCTGCGCGAGCCGGATCACTTCATCCCGCGGCCCGATCAGCACGAACCGCGCAAGACCGGATTCGACCGCCACGCGTATGCACCCGAGCACTTCCGGGTTGTTCGCCATGGGCACGGCAACCGTTGGCGTCGTACCGCGGGCGAACGGCTGAAGGCGTTCGGCGAGCAGCGCCGAGATGCGGCTCGTGCGCGCCTCAACAAGTCCGGTTTCACCCATAGCGGCGCACCTCGCGTTCGCCCGACAGCGCATCGAGCGCCGCGGCGGCAAGCGATACCATCTCGCGCTCGCCGGGTATCACGACAATCCGCGCGAGATACTCGACCCGTCGGCTCACCTCACTCACCACGAAGTCGTCATGCGCGAGCCCTCCGGTCAGCACGATCGCATCGACCGCGCCGCAGAGCGTCGCCCCGTGCGAGGCGATCTCTCCGGCGACCTGATAGCACATCGCGGCGAGCACGAGTCGCGCCTCGCCGTCGCCGGCGTCGATCCGAGATCGCACCTCGCGCACATCGTTCGTCCCGCAGTACGCAACGAGGCCGCCGGCCCCGGTGAGCATTCGTCTCACGGCGGGAAGGTCCCGGTCACCGCAAGCTGTCATCTCGGCGAGCTGCCCGGCGGGAACCGTGCCCGCCCGTTCCGGAGAGAAGGGGCCTTCTCCGTCGAGCGCATTGTTCACGTCGATCACCCGTCCGTCCCGGTGCGCTCCCACGGAAATCCCTCCGCCCATGTGCGCGACGATCAGGGCGCTCGACTCGTAGGATCGTCCCAACCGGCGGCACGCCTCCCGAGCCGCGGATTTCTGGTTGAGCGCGTGGAAGATGCTCCTGCGCGGAAGCTCGGGATGGCCGCTCAGCCGCGCGACGTCGTCAAGCTCGTCCACGACTACGGGATCTGCGATGAAGGCGAAACAGCCGACTTCTTCGGCGATGTCTCTCGCGAGGATCCCCCCGAGATTCGATGCATGGGCGCCGTACCGCGCCGAGCGCAGATCGTCGCACATCGCGTCGTTGACCGCGTACACCCCGCTCTGCAGCGGCTTCAGGAGCCCGCCGCGTCCAATCGCGGCGTCGAGCGAACGAAGGTCGATGCCGTTCTCCTGAACGAATTCGTCGATCGCGGCACGCCTCAACGTCGCCTGCGCCGCGATCGTCGGGTAGGCTGCGAGTTCGATCGTGCTGTGAGCGCGCGCGTCTGCGCACACCTCGGTGGAACCTGCAAAGAGAGCGACCTTCGTCGAGGTCGAGCCGGGGTTGACAACCAGGATGCGTGCGGGATCGCCCATCAGATCTCGCGGCGCACCTTGGTCGCCGGCGATCGCAGCGGGTTCTTCGCGACATAATCGAATGCCGCGTCGACCATCTGCAGATTGAGCTTCTCGAGGTTCTTCCGCTTCAGTGAGTGGGGAATGACCTGCCGGATCGTCTCGGCCGCCGGAAATCCTTCGAGCGCGGCGTAGGCGGTGAGCATGACCACGTTCGCGGCCCCGAGGAACCCGATCTCCTGCGCGATGTCGGAGGCCGGAATCGGGTAGAACCGCACGTCGTCCCGCTCGGCTTCGCGCTTGACGATCGAGGAGTTTGCCACGACCAGACCGCCCGGCACGACGCTCTGCTCAAAGGCGTCGAGTGAAGGTCCGTTCATCGCGAGCAAGGTGGTCGGATTGTCGACGAGTGGCGATCCGATCTCGTCGGTGCTGACGATGACGCTCGCATTCGCCGTCCCGCCGCGCATCTCCGGGCCGTACGATGGAAGCCAGGTCGCATGTAGGGAGCTCGTGATCGCACAGTTTGCGAGAAGCACTCCGGCGGACAGGACACCCTGCCCTCCAAAGCCCGCGATCTTCACCCGCTGTTCGGCAACGCTCTCCACGCGCAGGTCGTCCGCGAAGTCGTGCCGACTCGCAAGCAGCGAATGGAGCGCCTCATCGTCGAGCCAGCGGTCGTCGCTTCCCTGCGCCGGACTCGCGGCGGTCCGACTCTCACCGGCGCCGTCGCGGAAGTTTCCGACCGGAAAGGCATGCTCGAGGGTGTCGATGATCCACTTCCTCGCATCACTCGGACTCATCTTCCAGTTGATCGGACACGGCGAGAGGATCTCGACGAAGCTGAACCCCTTCCCTTCGATCTGGTTGCGCAGCGCCTTGCGCACCGCGGCGCGCGTCTTCATCGTCCGCTTTCCGTCGGCGAGCGACACCCGTTCGACGAAGACCGGTGTTGGCAATGCGTTGATGAGCTCCGCCATGCCTATGGGACTGCCGTCGCGGGCTTCACACCGCCCCTCAGGCGTCGTCGTCGTCTGCTGACCGATCAGGGTGGTTGGGGCCATCTGACCACCGGTCATGCCGTAGATGGCGTTATTCACAAAGAAGACGGTGATGTTCTCGCCGCGATTCGCCGCGTGGATAATCTCCGCGGTCCCGATCCCGGCGAGGTCGCCGTCGCCCTGGTAGCTGATGATGATCGAGTCCGGGTTGGAGCGACGCATGCCGGTCGCAACCGCCGGTGCGCGCCCGTGCGCGCACTGGATATTACCCGTGTCGAAGTAGTAGTACCCGAAGACGCTGCAACCGACCGGGCTGCAGAAGATCGTCCGATCCTGCACCCCGAACTCGTCGATCGCCTCGGCGATCAGCTTGTGCACCGTGCCGTGACCGCAGCCCGGGCAGTAGTGCGTGGTGCGCTGGCCCGGCCCCTTGCGCTCGAAGGTATCGTAGAAGCTTTCGGGTTTCGCGTACTTGACCATGGCTCCTCCTAACGGAGCGTCGCGAGGGCCGGGATCAGCTCCCGGGCCCTTTCCACGACGATACCGGTCGTGGGCACTTCACCGCCCAGCCAGTTGAGGCGATGTACGGTGGCCGACTCGAGAACGGCCAACTGTACGTCGTCGGCCATCATCCCGTCGCTCAGCTCCACGACGGCGATCTCGCGCGCGCGGCCGCGAGCGAGCTCCGCAAGCCGGGCACTCGGAAACGGATAGAGGGTCTTGGGCCGCAGAAGGCCCGCAGGTACGCCGCTTCGCCGCAGCTGCTGCGCAGCGCTGAGCGCGACGCGTGCGCTGATTCCGTAGGCGACGAAGAGAATCTCCGCGTCCTCCGCGTCGACTTCCTGCCAGTCGGTGTGGTCAAGGGCAATCTGATCGTACTTCGCCCGCAGATTCCAGTTGTGATTTCCCTGCTCCGCGGTGCTCATGTGAATCGACGAAATGAGGTTTCCCCGGCTCTCTGCGTCACCGTAGAGCGCCCACGGCTTGCGCTCACCGTGGATCGCTCGCTCCGGAAGCTCAACCGGCTCCATCATCTGCCCGATGTATGCGTCGCTGAGCAGAAACACCGTCACGCGATGGCGGTCGGCCAGGTCGAAGGCGCGGTAGGTGAAGTCGCACATCTCCTGCGCAGAGTTGGGCGCGAGGACGACGTTTCGGTAGTTGCCGTGACCGCCGCCTTTCACCACCGCGTTGTAGTCGCTCTGCTCGGGCCAGATGTTGCCGAGCCCCGGTCCGGCACGCTGGACGTCGACGATCACGCAGGGCAGCTCCGCCCCCGCGATGTAGGAGATACCCTCTGCCATGAGGCTGATGCCGGGCCCGCTGGAGGCGGTCATGGCGCGAGCGCCGGCGCCGGCTGCGCCGTAGATCATGTTGACGGCGGCAACTTCGCTCTCAGCCTGCAGGAAATGCCGACCGCTCTTGGGGAACAGATCTGCGGCGGCATGGGCGATCTCGCTGGCGGGCGTAATGGGATACCCGAAGAAATGGGTGGCTCCGCCGAGAAGACCTCCGTAGATGACCGCTTCATTGCCCTTCATGAGCTGTCTCATCACGACCCTCCCTGAACCGCGCCTTCCGGAACCGGCTCGTCCCGGTAGACGGTGATGGCTTCCGGCTCGGGACATGCGTAGTAGCACAGGCCGCAGGCGGTGCAGGCGTCCTTCACGAAGCGGGCGTACTGGTACCCAAGCTTGTTGATCTCGGTTCCCATCTCGAGGCAGCCGTGCGGACAGGTCTCGACGCACAAACGGCAGCCTTTGCAGAGGTCCGTCTCTATGTGAGCGTAGTTCGTACCCATTCAAATCCCTCCAAAGGCGTCGTCATCAATGCCGTACCCGAAGAAGTTGATCCGGCTGACTTCCTCCTGCACCCTGAGCGGGGCCCCACCGACGACGATGCGGTGATCCGGACAGCCGAGACGAGCGCATACGGTGATCGTGTTCTCCCCTCCGGGAAGGTAGAACACCAGGCCACGGGTGGAGTTGCACTCCATATTCCCGCACCCGCGTTCGACGACGAGCGAAACGCCGCAGTGAGGGCAATGGGAATCGGCGTAGTCCATGGGGCGCGACGGGTCCGCGATGAAGTTGTACAGCTTCGCGTGACTTCCCCAGTACGCGTCTATGAAGATCAAGCCGGTGCCCTCGGCACGCTTCACGGCGATCGAGATGGACGGCTCGTCGTGAATTCGAACGGTATCGACCATCAACGAGTGGCCTTTCGGGCAGTAGAGCTTTTCGACGACGAGATACTCCTCTTCGTGCCGATGGATGAACTTCATACCTTCAGGCAGCACCTTGAGGAATTCGCGCGGTATCGTGCGGTGTACAAGGTCCATGTGTGTCCCTTTCTTCCAATTGTGAACCGGTTCACTCAGTCTGTCAAACCGGGAGGCGATGCCGGTGTGCCGACCGGTATCCGGACGCGGACTCACCGGTCCGCGACGGAGATGGTCACTACCGCATCGAGGATCGAGGCACGATGCTCGCGGTACCGCGCGACCGGTCCTGCGGCCTCCCCGATGAGTATGTCGTCGTCGCTGACGACGATCGCGACAAGGTAGTACCAGTCTTCTTCTCCCATGGGAGCGAGCCACTCGAACGAAACGCCCGGTCCCGCGGGCGCGGCAAAGTCCTCGCGCGAGGCGAGCAGGTATCCGGTCTCAGTCAGATGCCGCTCGAGCGCGGCGGCCCAGAACTCGAGCGTTTGGACCGGCTCGTTCGCCGTCCGGCGCAGACGAAACGCGACGCCGTCCGGCGACACGGCGCTCGGGAGCTCGGAGTCCCGGTATGGGGCGAAACCGGCAGGAATCTCAATCGTCGGTGCGGTCACGCATGCGGCCAGGAGCAGAAGACCGAGGACGATCGCGATCCCCGGCAAGACGGTCTTCATCGGCTGCCTCCGTATACTTCGTCGACGAACCGGTAGAGATCGACGGTGTTGATCCAGGCGAAAGACGACCGGACGCGCTCGGCAACTGAGCGCTGCGGCGCCGACAGCGCGATCTCGACCCGGGCGTACGCCGCATCGTTGACGATGGTACGGCGTCGGCCCACAAAGCGCTCGATCTCCTCATTGAGCGAACGCAGCTCGCGCTCGAAGGCGAGCGTGGCGCTGACTCCGGAGTCGGAAAGATACTCGAGAATCCGATCGAGAGCTTCGCTACGCGCAGCGATCGCAGCCTCGACGTCGCGGAGCTCGACCGACAGATCCGAAGCCGCCGGATGGTATGCGAGCAACTCGTCACCGAATTCGGTCATCGCGTCGCGCAGACCGGCCAGAGCGCGATCCGGAATCCGAAGGACCAGGCTGTCGAGCGAGCGGTAGGTGAAGTACCCGCCGTTCGCTTCAGCCCACATCGCGAGCCGCCCGCCGGCCGCGTCACGATCGCCGGTCATTACCTGGGCCTTCACGCTCACCGCGAGCAGCGGGCCGTCCGAGCCGGCGCGCGGTACCGTCTCAGCGGGCATGCGCACGGTGAACGCGAGCGCAAGCACGGCAAGCACGAGCAGCGAATCCGGTGATGGTCTCACGCTCATAGCCATCCTCCTTCAATCATCGATATGATCTGCGGCATCAGCGTCTCGCGGGCGTCAGGCGTTGGCAGAAAGACCTCAAGGACGATCAGCTCTTCTTCCCGCACGGTGACGAGTACGAGGTAGTGGGACGCAACCGCGCCACGACTCACGAGCTCAACGCCGGCGAACGACCCAACCGCCACGGAGGAGACTGTCTGGTAGAAAGGTTCGAGATGGAAGGCAAGCGCCTGAGCCCAGAACGCGGGGCTTCCGACCGGTTCGTTCGATCGAGCACCCGCGCGGATACGCGACCCGTCGGCGCCTTCGGCATGAATGCGCCCGCCGGTCTCGAAAACCGCGAACGAGTCCGGCACCGTCAGGGGAATCTCGCGCGCCGCGGCCGGGAGGGTCGTCGTGAGCGGATCAAGACGCGCGATCCAGCGGAAGGGTATCCGGTCGCGAATCGGGCCGGTCGCCTGCATCCGGGGCACGAGGCGAACGGAGATCCGGGAGAATGCAGCGAGATCCGCGAGTGAGGCGAGCGAGCTTCGCAGGCGCTCGACCTCTTCGGTCAGTCGTCGTATTTCGCGCAGGATCGCCACGCGCTCGGAGGCCTCCTCGGAGCGCTCGAGCAGGACGTAGAGCCGGTCACGAGAACGCTCGGCGATCTCAAGCCGTCGCTCGAGATCGGCGTACTGCTCGGTGACGTCGGCCGTCTCGACCGAGCGGGAGAGCAGGATTCCCTCGCTCTCGATTCGCTGCATCGCCTCCGCAAAACGCCCGGCAGGCACCCGCACGACGAGTCCGTCGTCACCGGAGCGCTCGACGTGCCCGCCGATCTCCTGCACGTAGTCGATGACCGACTGACGGGCGGCGTCCACGCGCGCGACCGACAGCTCGAGGGCGCCGGAATAGACGCGTAACCGTTCCGCGGACGGTCCCGGCCGCACGGTGTCGTCCGGACGGCTGGCCCGGAGGGCCACTGCGTCGGACTCGGCAACCGACCGCACCATTGCCGGTGAGTCGGCGGCTTCGAATGGGGGTGTGCCGGAAGCCTCCGGCTCGGCGTACGCGGCTTCATACGCGCCAAACCCGGCGCATGCTGAGACCAGCGTTACCAGTGCCAGCGCGAGCAAGGTCGCGCCGGCGCGCGCATTGGAGTGTGCCATGCAACGATTATACCCCGGATGCGACGCTTCGACCCGTGCAGTCCGGGTGATGACGGCGCGTCCGCCGGGAGAAGCCGCATCCTTCTTCGATATTCCTCGTTTCGTGTTGACCATGCCCGGCAGAAAGCAGTAGTGTTACGCGCGCCGCTGCAACCTGCAGCCCGGAGTACCCGATGGCGACACGCCCTCGCACGAACACGCCCTGATCATCCTTGTCGCTCCAGCCAGATTGGTCCACCCGGCGAGGAGGTTTCCGTGGATATGCTCAAGCGATTGCTCCCCTACCTGCGAAACCACTCGAGGCGGCTGACGATCGGGCTGTTCGGGATGGGTGTCTTCACCGCCCTCACGCTCGCGCAGCCGCTCTTCATGCGGTACCTGTTCAACGACGTTGTGGAAGTCGGCCGGTGGGAACTGCTCCCCGCGGTGGTTCTGCTGATAGCAGCGGCGCCCTTCGTGGCAAGCGCCGTCCAGTTCATCAACCATCGCATCATAATGCGGGCCGGGTACGGCCTCATATCCGACGTGCGGCTGGACATGTACGAGCGCATCCTCGCGCTCTCCATGAAGTACCATCAGGACAACTCGTCGGGAGTCCTCGTCAACCGTCTGATGGACGACGTCAGCATGATCCAGCGGCTCATCACCGGCGATACGGTCACGCTGTTCATAGATCTGATCATCTTCGGCGTCTCCATGGGAGTCGTCTTCACGATCGCCCCCGTCCTGGGAGTGGTGCTGTTCGTCACGCTCGTACTCTACGTCTTCGCGTACCGCAGCTTCGCCTCGAGAATCAGATCGCGGAGCACCTCGTACCGCCGCATGCAGGATACGATTTCCGAGCGCCTGCAAGAAACGATCGCCGGCGTCCGGCACGTGCGTATCTACAATCGGGAGCTTCTGGAGAACACAAACTTCGTCGCGCGAACCGAGCAGAGTCTCGACCACGCGCTGCACAGCCGTCTGAGCTCCGTCGGCCTGGGCACCGCCTGCACCCTCATCGCAGGGTATGGCAGCGCGGCGGTGATGATCATCGGGTTGATCCAGGTGCTTCAGGGCAACCTCCAGTACGGCGACGTCTTCGCGGTGAACAACTTCGTCTGGATGGCGCTCAACCCGGCCATCAGGATCACCAATATGGCCGGCCAGCTTACCGAGACCTTCGTGTCGGTCCGGCGGGTCGTGGAGGTGCTCGACGAGGTTCCCTCGGTGCAGTCTTCCTCCGCCGCGCCGGACCTGGTCCGCGGCGAAGGCGTCGTGGAGTTCGACGACGTCCACTTCGCCTATACGCCGGACAATCCGCTCTACCGCGGGCTCGATCTCACCGTTCCCGCCGGATCCACGGTGGCTCTCGTTGGACACACCGGCTGCGGCAAGACGACGCTCACGACACTCCTGATGCGTCACTGGGATGTCCAGAGCGGCGAGATCAGGATCGACGGGCAGGATATCTCGTCGGTCAACCTGCGCTCGCTGCGCCGCACCTTCGGCGTCGTCCTGCAGGATCCGGTCGTCTTTGACGGTACCTTCCGCGAGAACATCGCGTACGGATGGCACGACGCCCCGGAGCATCTCATCGACGAGGCCGCGCGTGCCGCGGAGCTCGGCGACCTTGTAGTGAGACTTCCCGATGGGTACGACACGATCATCGGAACGCACGGGGTGAAACTGTCGGTCGGCGAGAAGCAGCGCGTCTCGATCGCGCGCGCGATCCTGAAGGACCCGTTGATACTGATCATGGACGAGGCGACGAGCAGCCTGGACAGCGAGTCGGAGGCGCTCATTCAGCGCGCACTCGAACGGGTGCTGCGGGGCAGAACCAGCTTCGTCGTTGCCCACCGGCTCTCCACGATCACCAAGGCGGACATGATTGTCGTGATGGACTCCGGCGCCATCATCGAGAAGGGCCGCCACGAGGAGCTGCTGCAGATACCGAACGGCCACTACCGGGGCCTCTACGAGGAGCTTCAGGGACAGGTGAAGGAGAAGGCCACATGACGGGGTACGCCGCCACCCTGAAGGCGCAGCGGGCCCGTGCCGAACGCCTGATGAGCGAGTTGCTGAAGGACAGCGAGAGCTACGACGGCAAGATCGGCAAAGACCTGTCGCGACTCTGGCGCGACTACCTTCGCGAGTACCGCACCCCGATCCTCTGGTCACTCGTCATTACGCTCGTCTGGAGCACGCACGGGTACATCTTCGCGCTCGCGACGCAGTTTCTCGTCGACGACGTGATCAAGCTCGGGACCGGCATACCCGTGACACTTGAGGAGCAGCTGCCCGGCTTCTACCTCTGGGCAGCGATCGTTCTGGGCACGTGGACCGGGGTCGTCATCACGCAATGGGCGAGGAGTCGCCTCATCCTGGGCGTCGGTCAGGCGCTCATCTACAGGCTGCGCACCGAACTGCATGAAAAGCTTCAGGCGCTTCACATCGGGTACTTCGAGCGCCAGGAGACCGGCAAGATCATGAGCCGCGTGCTCGAGGACGTCTGGATCATACGGGAGTGGTCGACGACGCATGCGGTAAACGTTCTCGCGGCGGTCTTTCAGTTGCTGGTCGGTGTGGGAATTGCACTCTGGGTCAACTGGCAGCTGACGCTGCTCGTTCTCGCCAGCCTGCCGATCTATTTCTGGGCTTTCGTCCGGATCCAGCCGGCGATTCGCCGTCTGAGTATCGCGATGCGGCGACTCAACGCCGGAATGTACGCGAGGAGCCAGGAGCGGATCGGTGCGGTGTCGCTCGTGAAGGCATTCGACCAGGAACGACGCGAGACGCTCGATTTCCGTCAGCGGATGAACAACTTCGTCCGCCTCGCGATGCGCGTCATCAACTATCACGGGGCGATGGTGTCGCTCGCCGGCGCGATCACCGCGCTCACAACCGGGTTCGTCGTGTACGTGGGATTCAGCTGGGCGCAGATCGGCCGCCTC
>SLST01000535.1 GCA_007130265.1 Spirochaetales bacterium | reverse complement strand
GGAGGCATCGCGTGAATAGCCTGATGATCTACAGGGATGAGCTTCAGGGATTCCTGAAGTCGAAGGTGTTCGTGATCCTGGTCGTCGGACTTCCGGTTCTGGTCACCGGGCTTCGTCTCGCACAGCCGGATCTGGAGGGGATGTCCTTCTTCATCTTCACGGCGATTCTCATCGCGAGTATCAGCGGCACGCTCGGTTCGGTTCTGCTGAGCACGGCAATCACGAGCGAGCGGAGCCGCCATGTCTACGAGCTCTTCCTCATACGCCCGGTGCCGCGCGCAAGCCTCCTGCTGGGCAAGTACTTCGCCGCCCTCTCGGCGCTCATGATCGCCGTGGTCGTCACCCTCGGCGTCGGGCTGGCTACCGACGCGCTTGCCGGCCGCGCCGGAGCGGGCATCGTCAGTGCGGGGCTCGAGCCGGCGGTCCTGAGTCTCGCCGGCATCGCGGTCGCCTGCTCGGTGGGAACGCTTCTTGGCGTGATTGTCGACTCGGTCGCGGTCTCGGCGATTCTGTCGGTATACCTGGGCAACCAGCTTTCGGCACTGGCCATCCTGCCGTCGGCACTCGCGCCGGACCTCCCGGTGGTTGCGATCGCGGTCGCTGCGGGCATCGTCGTCCCCACGACGCTCCTGGCGATCGCCGTTCGGATCTTCGCGCGCAAGACTCTGTGACCACGGGTCGCGAGCGCACAGGAGAGGCGACCGCGGTGGGCTCCTCTCGCCGTGAAGCACTCCTACCTCTCGAACAGCGAGAGAAGCTCGTCGGCGGATCGCCGATCGATCCCGCCTGGGTTCTCCGAGACAAGATCCGCGGCGAGCTGGTATTTCTGTCTCTGAAGCTCGAGCACCTTCTCTTCTACGGTCCCAGCCGTCACGAGGCGCGTGACGACGACCGGCCGGTCGCGGCCAATCCGATGAGCGCGATCGACCGCCTGCCGTTCCACCTGGGGGTTCCACCACGGGTCGCAGATGAAGACGTGGTCGGCTGCGGTGAGGTTGATCCCGGTACCGCCGGCCCGCAGGCTGACGAAGAACACCGTCGGCTCGCCCGACGCCTGGAAGCGGGCGATGAGCTCGTCGCGGTCTCGCGTCTGCCCGTCGAGGTAGAGGGTGGCGATACCCCTGGAGGCGGTCCCGTCGTGGAGGGCGGCAAGCGCGGAGACGAACTGGCTGAAGACGAGCGCGCGGTGCCCCTCCTTCGCGACTTCGTCGAGTCGGTCGAGGAGCTCTTGAGTCTTGACCGACGGCACCGACCGGCCGGCTGGATCTGCGGCAGGCGGATGGATCGCGGCCTGACGCAGGCGCAGAAGCCCGGTGAAGACGGCCGCCCCGATCTCCCGGATATCGCCGCTTGCGATCGCAACACGGACCCGGCTGTGGTGATACACGCGAAGCTTCTCGTAGAACGCCGCTTGTCTCGGTCTCATCCGGCACTCGAGCGTCGTCTCGATCTTCGGCGGCAGCTCCGGAGCAACGGCGTCCTTCGTTCGCCGCAGCAGGAACGGCGCAACGGTACGCCGCAGGCGAGCAAGCCGCTCGGTCGACTGCGAGGAGCCGGATGTGTTTCGCCGCGGGAACCGCGCGGAGAACGACGCGAGCGACCCGAGCAGGCCCGGAACAAGAAAGTCCATCATCGAGAAGAGATCGGTGCTCACGTTTTCAACCGGTGTCCCGGTGAGGCAGAGCCGAAGGTCCGACGGAAGCGTCTTCAGTCGACCGGCCGTCCGTGTGTGCGGGTTCTTGATCGCCTGGGCCTCATCGAGCACTACGAGCGTCCACCGGACTGCGGCAAGGAGCGCGATGTCGCGAACGGCCGTTGCGTAACTCGTCACCACGAGATCGAACCGCGTGACCCCGCACGCGTCTTCCGCGCGGTCGGCTCCGTGGTGTATGCGTGACGAGAGGCCCGGAGCGAACCGTGCGGCCTCCCGCTGCCAGTTCCCGAGCGTGGACACGGGGGCGATTACGAGGTATCCGCCGCGAGCGAGACGAGAGGGACGGTTCGAAGCCGAGCCTGCAAGCGAGGGCGTGACGGGGGTTGGCAGCGTGGGTGACTCTGAAAGGTGCAGCATAAGGGCGAGCGCCTGGAGCGTCTTGCCGAGTCCCATGTCGTCGGCAAGGCAGCCGGAGAGGCCATGGCGCGCGAGGCCCGCAAGCCATGCGAATCCCTCGCGCTGATAGGAGCGAAGCGTCGCGGTCAGACCGGCTGGCGTCGCAGGCTCCCGGGGCTTGCTGCCGCTCAGGATCTCACGGGCGAGATCGAGCACCGGGCCGAGCGCGGGCTCCACTTCGTCGGCGATCTCCGCGAGTTCAGCAAGCGAGGCGATGTCCGCGTGCGGAAGCCGCGGATCCGGCCTGCCGCCGGTTACCGCGAGGAGTCCCTGGACTCGCTCGATCGCCTCTGCAGTGAAGAGGATGAGACGTTCCCCGTCGTCGAAGCCCCCACGGAGGGCGATCTCGCGCAGCTGTCGCTCGTCGAGCGGCGCCCCTCCCGGCTCTCGTGTGACCGGAATGAACCAGTTGATGCCGGAGGTAACGTGAATCGTTAGGACCGGCGCCGCACGCACGCGCCTGCGGCCGCCGGGACCCTGGACGTAGACGGTGAAGCCGCGAACGCTGAGCTCGCGGGCGAGCGCAAGCGGGTCAGGCGTTCCGTCCTCGAGCGGGATTGACCATTGCCAGGGACCGATGGGGGCATCTTCGTCCTGGAACGCGGGCCGCCGATTCTCCCACGGCTGCGTCCCGAACAGCTCCGTCGCAGCGTCAATGGCGGCGGAGGGGACGGACTCGAGAACACGGTGAACGACGTACTCGTCGCCGGAGTAGTCGTCGGTCTTCTCCCCGCCCTCCGCCTCCACCTGCAGTTCGAGGCGTGCGGTGAGCACCTCGTCGATCACCGACAGCACGAAAACCGGCTCCGGGCGGATGTCCTGCACACGGATTCGCCCGGGCGCACGGAGCGAGACGCGCTGTGCGGCAGCGAGTGCGTGGAGATCGGCGAGGCCCTGCGTGCTGATCCGTGCGAATGCACCGATGTAGGGACGAAGCACAGCCAGTGGCGAACGTTCATCGTCTATCACGACGACTCCGGCCTCAGGGAAGGAGGCGACCGCGAGTCCGAGCCCGTGGTCGAACACGCCGCACGCATCCGGCGGCACCACAAAGCTCTCGTCCGCGCACCGTACCGTCAGCGTCGCGCTCCACTGGTCAGGGATGAGCGACTGCCCGCCGTCGCCAGTGTGCGCCACATACTGATCTGGGAGATCCGGACGGAGGTCGACTTCGTAGCGTACCGGCCGGATGAATCGCACGGAAACGTCCGGAGCCCCGGACGGTGAACCGGGGTTGCCCGACCAGGCAGGGAGACTCGTCTCGAGAAGCTCGTGAGCGAAAGCGACGAGGGGCGCGCCGC
>SLST01000020.1 GCA_007130265.1 Spirochaetales bacterium | reverse complement strand
TCATGATGAACTTCATCGCGATGGCCTTCTTCCTGCTCGGGATCGGCTACCTCTACCGAATCACCGGCGTGCTCGATCTGGCAGCGATGCACCAGCGGCTGCCGCTCCTTGAGAACCCGCGCGCGGTCATCGTTCCCTACGCGATGATCATGACGGCAATCGCCGTGAAGGCGGCGCTCTTTCCCCTTTTCAGCTGGCTGCCGCGCGCGCACGGCGCGCCGAGCGCCCCGGCAATCGTCTCGGCAGTGCTCTCAGGCGTCCAGGTCAAGGCCGGCGTCTATCTGCTCGTGCGGATGTCGCAGGTCTTTGAGGGGGTGATCGACGCCACCCCCTTCTTCCTCGCCGTGGGGTTCATCACCTCGATCGTCGGGTTCCTGCTCGCGATCGCCCAGAGCGACATCAAACTCATCCTCGCCTACCATACGATCAGCCAGGTCGGTCTGATCGTGGTGGGGCTCCACCTGGGGTCCGACGTCGCCTTCTGGGGCGGGATGTATCACATCATCAACCACGCGCTCTTCAAGGGCCTGCTCTTCCTCACGGCCGGAATCATCATCGAGGAGTACGGCTCGCGCTCGTACGCCGAGATCAGGGGGGTGCTGCGCCACATGCCGGCGATCGGGATCGGAACGCTCGCCGGCGTGCTCGGCATCACCGGCGCACCCTTCTTCAACGGCAGCATCTCCAAGTACTTCATCCAGCAGGGACTCCAAGGCGATATGGGCGGAATAGGCCTCTTCGTGATCAACCTGGGAACGACCTTGAGCTTCGTGAAGTACTCGCTCATCCTCTTCGGCAAGCCGACGGTGACGCGCCGCCCGGCGCGGGACCCGTGGGTTGCGGCCGTGTCGCTCGTCTTCGGGCTCGCATGCCTCGCCGGGGGGCTCTTCGGCGGACCGACGGTCGCGCTCGTCTACGGTCCCGAGTACGCGACCGCAGGAGCACTCGGTGCGGAGAAAATCCTCACCTTCCTGCTCACGCTCGGCATCGCGGTCGCCGCCTACTTCCTGGTCGTGAGACGGATAGGCGGCTTTCTATCGACGATCAGACGGTTCAAGTTCAGCTTCAACCAGATCACGGTCTTCCTCACGCTCTTCTTCGTCGGCCTAGTGGGGTACACGTGGTGGTTCACTTGACGGAAGGCTCGCGCGTGCCTATGCTTCGCAGATGCTGAAGGAATCGCTCTCAGTTGATCTGGTCACCACGCAGCTCGCCGGTCGCAACAAACACGAAGTGATCGCGGCGCTGATGGATCTCATCTGCAAGAGCGGCAAGATCAACGACCGGGAGCAGGCGCTCCGCGATGTGCTCGACCACGAAGCGGGTATGTCGACCGGTATGGAGAACGGCATCGCCATTCCCCATGCGAAGACCGACGCGGTAGACGAGCTCGTCGCCTGCGTGGGCATCACGAAGCGCAAGATCGACTTTGAGAACCTCGACCGCAAGCCGTCACGGATTTTCATCATGACGCTTTCGCCGAGGTCCGGCACCGGACCGCACGTGCAATTCCTCGCCGAGATCAGCAGACTCCTTACCGACGTGAAGACGCGCAAGGCAATCGTCAAGGCAAGAACCGACGAAGAACTGCTTCAGATACTCACCGCGTGATCGGGGGGGCTTGCGCCTCAACCGGCAGCTCGATACTCGGTGAAGCCTCAAAGAGCAGCGTGAGCATGAACTCTTCGCCCTCGGGTAGAGGCCCCTTGAGGTCCATGAGCATCACATGCAGCCCTCCGGGGCGAAACTCCACCGTCTCGCCCGGAACGAGCTCGACTCGCGGGACCATACGCATCCGCGCGACATCGCCATCCATGATGTGAGTGTGCAACTCGACCGTGCCTGCTACAGGCGTCTCGGCCGCGACCAGGAATTCGGTCAGAGAACCGGTGTTCGTGATCCGGAAGTAGGCCGCACTGACTCCGCCCGCACTCGGCGCCGGGCGCGCCCACGGTTCTTCGATCAGGATCGTATCCGTTTCGACCGCCGTCTGCCGCACTCCGCGCGCGCCGGCTGTGGCAGCGACGCTCACGAGCAGCACGCCGAGAAACAGCGCCGCGATGCGTCTCCTTCGCCTCATAGCCGATCCCCCAAAGTGCCGTCGCCTCCGGTCAGGTGCTGTCGTATCGTCGCCGCGATCCGCGTCGGCGTGGTGTCGTGACCAAAGGCTGCGAGCACCTCTCCACCGGGTCCGAGCAGGTAGATGGTCGAGCTGTGATCCATCGAGTAGTTCCCGCCGCTCTGTTCGACCGCCTCGTAGCGGATGTTGAAGACCCCGGCGGCATTCGCGACCTGCTCGGCGCTTCCCGTCAAACCTACCATGCGGCCTGCGAACTGTTCAACGTAGGAGGCGAGCACGTCCGGCGTGTCGCGGTCCGGGTCGATCGTGAAGAACAGCCCCCTCGCCTCCACCTCATCGTCGAGCTCACCGAGCGCCGCCGACTTCAGCGCCATCGTCGCCGGGCAGATATCGGGGCACGACGTGTACCCGAACGAGACGAGTGAGTACCCGTCCGAGAAGTCCTCACTCGAAACGGTCTCGCCGGTGTGATCGGTGAGGGTATACTCGCCGCCGAGCGCGCCTTCGTAGAGCACGGCGGTGATCATACCTCCGGCGGCATGCTGGAGCTCGTGGCAGTGGAAGAGCCAGACGCCGGGGTTGTCGGCGATGAACTCGACGTCGTAGGTCTCGCCCGGCAGGAGCGGCAGGGTGTTTCGCACGAGCTGGGCCGCCTCGGGCACCGGATTCCCGTCGGTCGCGACCACCCTGAACTGATGCCCGTGCAGGTGCATGGGATGGAAGGTCGACGAGCCGGCGTTGATCATCCGCACGCGAACGCGATCGCCCTCCTTCACCCTGATGAACTCTGTCTCCGGGTAGATCGCCCCGTTGATGGGGAACGCCCCTTCGCTGATCCGCTCGGTGAGGACCATCGTGTAATCCACGTCCGGCGCGTCGAAGTCGCGCGGCTCGATCACGAAGGCGCCGGCGAGACCCATGTCCATCTGGAGGGCCTCGTCGCCGTGGTGAGACCCGTGCGTGTGGTAGAACCGCGTACCGGCCGGATGAGCGTTGAACTCGTAGACGAAAGACTCGCCCGGCTGCACCGGATCCTGCGTGTACCCGGGAACTCCGTCCATCGCGTTCGGCAGGTCGATCCCGTGCCAGTGTACAGTCGTCGCGACCGGCAGGTGATTGGTGAAGGTAATCCGGACCAGATCGCCTTCGGTGACCCGGATCTCCGGGCCGGGCAGCTGCCCGTTGTACCCCCACGACTCGATGACGGTCCCGTTGCCGTAGTCCCAGAGCACCGGTTCGGCGGTGAGCTCGAACTCTTTCGCCCCATCGGCTGCAACCGCGTAGGGCAACCGTGTGATCCGCTCGGCCGCGGTCCGGACGGGCAGGTCGGCGG
>SLST01000117.1 GCA_007130265.1 Spirochaetales bacterium | reverse complement strand
TCGCTCTCGCAACGGCTCTCGAGCAGGGAGAGACGATCGCTCCCGACGACTTCGTCTCGGCATAGTCGGAGGCAGCGTGTCAGCATCGACCGGCACGGTCATCGCCGTCAAAGACAATGTCGTAGAGCTGCGATTCGACGATCACCTTCCCGCTATCCGAAACCAGATCCGTACTGAAGACCGTGACCCTCCGGTCATCGTGGAGGTGCTGCAGCACACGAGCGAGCAGACCGTTCGCTGTGTTGCCATGACCCCCACCGAAGGTCTGCAGCGGGGGGTAGCGATGGTGGATTCCGGATCGGCGACCGCGATTCCCCTCTCAGACTCGATACTCGGGCGGATGGTCGATCTGTTCGCGAACCCGCTGGACAAGGGCGAAGCGCTCCAAGGTCGTGCGACGCCGATCTACGGCCGTCCAGTTCCCATTACCGAACAGGAGACCCGACGCGAGATCTACGAGACCGGTATCAAGGCGATCGACGTGCTGACACCGATCGAGAGCGGAGGGAAGGCCGGGCTGTTTGGCGGAGCCGGCGTCGGCAAGACGGTGCTGATCATGGAGCTCATCAACAACGTCGCGCAGTTTCACGAGGGCCGAAGCGTCTTCTGCGGGATCGGCGAACGCAGCCGCGAAGGCGAAGAGCTCTACCGCGAGATTCGCGACGTCGGGGTCCTTGAGAACGCCGTGCTGGTCTTCGGACAGATGAACGAGCCACCGGGGGCCCGTTTCCGGGTGGGGCATACGGCGCTCACGATCGCCGAATACCTGCGCGACAGCCGACGGCAGGATGTGCTCCTCTTGGTGGACAACGTTTTTCGCTTCATCCAGGCCGGGGCGGAAGTCTCGGGACTCCTCGGACGCATCCCGTCGCGGGTGGGGTATCAGCCGACGCTCGGGTCCGAGCTCGCGGAGTTCGAGGAGCGGATCACGAACACGAGCGCGGGTTCGATCACTTCGGTTCAGGCGGTCTACGTTCCAGCCGACGACTTCACCGATCCCGCCGCGGTGCACACCTTTGGGCATCTGTCGGCGAGCATCGTGCTCTCGCGCAAGCGGGCGAGCCAGGGGCTCTATCCGGCGATCGATCCCCTGCAGTCCCGGTCGAAGATGCTGACCCCCACGATCGCAGGCGAACGACACTACCGCCTTGCACGGGAGATCCGGCGGACGCTCTCAGAATATGAGAGCTTGAAGGACATCATCGCGATGCTCGGAATGGAGGAGCTCTCCCCCGAGGACAAACGCGTCGTGAACCGTGCTCGTCGCCTCGAGCGATACCTCACTCAGCCGTTCTTCGTCACCGAGCAGTTCACCGGCCAGGAGGGACGGCTCGTCTCGCTCGAGGAGGCGCTCGACGGCTGCGAGCGTATCCTCTCCGACGAGTTCGCGGATCTCAACGAGCGAGCGCTCTACATGCTCGGTGGCGTAGACGAGGCAGAGCGCGATCAGGAGTCGCGCGCCCAGGGGTCGGGGCAGAGGCCCTCGGAGGAGGCTCCGGCATGACGTTGGATATCTTCATGCCGTCGCGGATCCACCGGGTTGACGACGCCGCGTTGATCGACGTTGAATCGCAGATTGGTCATCTGACGCTTCTTCCACGCCACATAGACTGCGCCGCCGAGCTCGTGTGCGGACTCGTTCGCGTCCGCGACGAAGACGGCGAGGAGCGCTATATGGGGATCGACGGCGGCACGCTCGTCAAGATCGACGACCGAGTGACGATATCGACGCCGCGAGCCGTCGTGAACCGCGAGCTCGGGACCATCCACGAGACGCTCGCGCAGAGACGCCGGCAACGAGAGACCCGTGAGCGCGAGAACAGCAGAGCGCTTGTCCGCCTGGAGCTCGAGCTCGCGCGATCGCTCTTCGAGCAGGAGCAGCATCGTGAGTGACCGCGAGCGCGAACTGGAAGACGAGCTAGGGCGGAAGGAGCGGCGCCGCGTGCGCGCAGGGAAGCGCAGCGAACGTTCCTGGTTCGGACTGGGAATGCTCGGGCTGGTGGGGTGGTCGTTCGCGATACCCATGCTCGTCGTCCTGGCGATCGGGATATGGATCGATACGAGGTACGACTCTCCGTACTCGTGGTCGCTCATGGCGGTGTTCGTAGGGGCGGCCGTGGGAGCCCTCAATGCCTGGTATTGGGTGCAGCACGAGAGCAGGAAGATCGAGGAGGATGAGCGGGATGAATCCTGACGCATATACGCTGCTGCTGGGGCTCGGTGTGGGGCTCGTCGCGGGGGTCGTCTTCTTTGGCGGCCTCTACGCGACGACGCGCCTGCTTTCCCGGTCGCCGACCGTGGGAGTAGTGTTCGCGGTGAGCTTTCTCCTTCGCGCCGCGGCTGCGGCCGGGGGAGCTTGGTTCGTTGCGACACGGGGAGGCCACCTCGCACTTCTCGCCTACCTACTCGCGGTGGTCGGCGTCCGTATCGTGCTTGTCCGCCGAGTTCGGAGAGCCGACGGTGTGGAGGATGCATGAGAGCAACGCCCGATGAGATGGTCTTCTGGGAATACGGCTTCATCACGCTCAACGGGACGATCGTCTTCACGTGGTTCGTCATGCTGATTCTCGTCACGATCTCTATCCTCGCGACCCGCAATCTCTCTTCCGGCAGATCGATATCCAGGTGGCAGAATCTTCTCGAGGCGGTCGTCGGTACGGTGCGGGCACAGATGAAGGACATGCTTCGTCGCGATGACCTGAAGTACCTGAGTTTCATTGGGACGCTGTTTCTGTTCATCGCGCTGTCCAACCTGCTGATGGTTTTGCCGTTCTACGAGCCGCCTACCGGTTCGTTCTCGCTCACCGCGGCGCTTGCGATCGCCGTGTTCTTCGCCGTCCCGGTGTTCGGCGTGTGGGAACAGGGCGTTACCGGGTACCTCAGGAACTACGTGGAACCCACTCCACTCATGCTGCCATTTAACATCATGAGCGAGCTTTCTCGTACGCTCTCGCTCGCAGTGCGGCTGTTCGGCAACATGATGAGCGGGACGATGATCGTCGCGGTGCTCCTGAGTATCGCGCCGATTCTCGTGCCGCTCGTAATGGAGGCCTTTGGGCTCCTGATCGGGCAAATCCACGCGTACATCTTCGCGGCTCTGGCAACGGTCTACATTGGATCTGCTATCCGCAGCCGAAAGACGGAACCAAAGGAAGGAGTTGAGAATGGATAGTGTCACGATCATTGGAGCGGTGTCGATAGCGACAGCCGGCCTGACCATCGCGATCGGGGCGGTCGCCCCGGCGCTTGGCGAGGGCCGGGCGCTCACGCAGGCGCTTTCATCGATGGCGCAGCAGCCGGATGAGGCAAACAGGATCAGCCGGACCCTCTTCATAGGCCTCGCGATGATCGAGTCGACCGCGATCTATGCCTTTGTGATCTCGATCATCCTGATATTCGTGAATCCGTTCTGGACGCACGTCATCGG
>SLST01000568.1 GCA_007130265.1 Spirochaetales bacterium | reverse complement strand
CTCCGAGTTCTCAGAACACCGCGACCGCCTCCTGCTCCTCGGTCGCATTGCCGGCGTCCGCCGTCGTCGCGTCCAGGCCTTCTTCCTCGGTCGCATTGCCTGCAGCCTCGTCATCTTCCTGTATCCGCGGCCGCCGGAACTCGACGTGATCCGCGACGATCTTCGTTCTCGACCGCGGATTGCCCTCCTTGTCGCTCCAGCGGTCCTGTTTCAGCCGCCCCACCACCCTCACGCCCCGCCCCTTGTGCAGCTCGTCGCCGCACCGCTCAGCGAGCTTGCTCCACGTCTCCACGTCGAAGAACGAGACTTCCTCCTGCTTCTCGCCTTCGACCTTGTAGTACCGGTTCGATGCAACGCTGAAATTGCACACGGGCGTTCCGCGCGGCGTCGCCGCGACCACCGGATCACGGGTCAGATTGCCTTCAATGAGTACCGAATTGAGATCGTTCATATTTCCTCCCCGCGGCGCCGACGGGCCCTGTCCGACGTCCGCTGTCTCTATTACCCGGGAAAGACGCATGGCGCTTCATTAGTGACCACGAACCTTCTCACGCCGAGAACGACCTGCAGACCGTGCAAAAGCACGAGAAATCTGAGTTGTAATGGGAGGATGAACGCGTTATGTTCAGGTGCAGACTTACTCACAGGAGAGTACCATGAGACGATTTTTACTTGTTCTGTTGGTCCTGGTTGCCGCAACGACCTTCGTTGTCGGCCAGGAATTCGGGCCAACCTGGATCGACTCCCAGAATGTCGAGAACAGCCTTTTCCCGACGTCCTATCTTGCCTACGTGTCCAGCGGCGCGTTCACAGACGAAATTGACGTGATCCTTCGCTCGCCGCTCAGCATGGGCTTTTACGAGGGATACGGCATTTTCACGCTGTACGGGAACTACAGCACGGTGTGGGGTATGGCCGCGCCCAATAACCCCTTCACGACCACGGCGCCTGACACTGACACTTATCAGCTCGGTGCAACGATGCCCGTTGGCGACGGGATGCGCGCCGGCTTCGTCACGCGGTATCAGAGCGCCCGTGACGACCGCATCGTCGGCGGTCTGCGCAGCATCGAAGGCAGCGAGACCGAAGAGACGTACGAGCCGGCGGGCCCGGATGCCGGCCGCGTCAACATCACGGAAGTCGAATCCTACGCCTTCGAGTTCGGCGATACGACTCGTAACCCAATCGCCGGGGCCGGACTCACGATGGGCACACTGGGTGTTTCTCTGTTCGGCTACTCCTTCGGCATCGACCGGATGATCGGCGGGGCCTACGAGTATTCGTACACTCCCCACGACGACTTTGACCCCGCCGCGCAAGAACTCACCGCGGAGTCGATCATTGTTGGTCGTCATGAAGAAGGCACGGCGCGAAGCTACCCGGCGGACAGGGAATGGGGCCTGACCGCGCTCGGACAGCTCCCGCTCGAGCTCTTTGGCTCAGACTCGCCACTCACCGCGCATGTTGGTCTGATTGGAGCAACCAACGACATTGGCCTCAACAATGTGAAGACGGTCTACAGCGCCACGAACACCGACTACACCGACCCGGAGACCCCAGAGGAGACAACGACCGTCACCTACGGCGAAACGCTCGGCGTCGCCTGGAATCCGTTGAACATCACGCCTCCCGCTGTCGTCTTCGGGACTTCGGCGGCAGCGGTCAACCCCTACCACGACCTCGACGGAACCGGCGACAGGATCTTCGGCCTTGAGCTCGGAGGCGGGATCGACCCGGTTCGCCCGCTCACGGAGCGGATCACGCTGAACGCGAAGGCTCACCTCGGATTGGGCATGGGATTGGGCAGCGACGACGAGGCACTCGCAGCCACGATCGCGGTGGCCGACCCGGATCAGACCTGGGAATCGACCTTCACGTCGACGGCGTCTGACAGCTCCTTCGTCTTCGACATCACGAGCGACCTTGGCGGCCGCGTAGAGTTCCGCGATACGGCACAGGTTGTCACCCTCTCGAGCGGCCTCTTCATGCAGCCCGGTTTGACGCGCTCCTCGGTCACTCCGGACACGAGCACCACGGTCCTCGCCCGAACGAGCACCGGCGACGCACTCGCGACGCTTGCCGCGGGATCACTTGATGGACAAACCGCCGCAGCTGCCGCCGCCGCGATCAACGCAGGAACCGCCGGCACGAGCACCCTGACGACCACCACGGAGTATGAGGGTCGCGTCACGGAGTCCACGTTCACGTTCGACATGGTCATCCCGACTTCGGTCCGCGTGGACCTCTTCGAAGGCGCAATGAGCCTCGTCGGCGGCTATAATATCAGTCACGGGCACACCTTCACCACCGAGCGAGACAATACGGTTGCATCCACACGCCAGTCAGCAGTCGTTACGAGCGACGGCGTCGAGATCTACAACGAGACCGGGCAGCCCACAGACGAAGTCGTGGCGCGGGACGAGGTGACGCGGACGACCGCGACCGCACCGTGGGCCGGACAGATGGCATGGATGGTTCGATGGCAGCCGACTGAGAGTCTCACCATCGATCTCGAAGGCCAGAGCGTCATGAACGCGCTCAATTTCGACATCTTCGGCGGCGCCGGGTTCAACCCGAGCAACTTGCTCGCCGCTCTGAACATCAGCATGAGCTTCCGCTACTAGCACCGAGCGTTCTTCTGTCATCCGGCCGCCCCTCCTGGGGGGCGGCTTTTTTTGCTGTCGGGCACCGCCGGCACCCGAAGCACGTAAGGATGAGCTGCCGCACGCCGTGCGACCTGCAGCGGGTGCCACCCCGGATTTGGCTACCGACCTACCATCCGCTATACTTCACGCATGATCAAACTCACACGTCGCCTCGCCCTCCTCCTGCTCCTGCTCGTGCCGCTCTCTATTCAAGCCCAGGACTGGCGGATCCTCAGCTCCACCGGAGAGCTGGGAGAGCTCGAAGAGATGATCTCAAGTCTCGTGGTTGATGAGTACGTTCCGGTGGGACTCGACCTCTCAGAAGAGCGCGGTCTCACCGTGCTCCTCACCCGGTCGCGGCTCATGAGCTCGGACGGCTGGCGTATCTACGAGGCGTCGAGCCCGGATCAGGCGACCGCCGAGTTCACCGACCTCATGCGCGCCGGGTATCTCCTCATGGATGTCTCCATTGCGAACGACAGCGTGGTCGGGCTCTTCAGCCTCTCTCCCGGCACGGTCGCCGGATGGCGCATCGTTCGGTCGGCGCCCACCTACTTCGACGCCAACACGGTCGTCACCCAACTGCAGACCGAAGGATTCACCGCATGGGGAGTGTCGGCCGCCCCCGATGGAATCTGGCACCTCATGCTCAAACTCGTCGACGATGAGCGCTACCAGACCATGCTCGTAGGCGTTCCGGCCACCCCGGAAGAGGACACGGTCGCCGCGGTCACGGGGCTCGTTGAGGAAGGATGGACACCGTGGGGCCTTTCGTTTCGCGAGGATGAGTATCTCG
>SLST01000003.1 GCA_007130265.1 Spirochaetales bacterium | reverse complement strand
TGCCGACGCCATGATCGGGGCCAGCTCCGTCTCCATCCAGCGCAGCCGGTCGATGACCTCCTGCGAGTTCGCGCCGTAGCGCAGGACCTTGCCGAGCCCCTCGTTGAGCGTGCAGTACGCGCGGTTGCCGAACGCCGCGTTCTCCATGGTCCACACCGGCATGCTCGCCGTGACGACTCCCGCCATGGGCCCCACCGTCCCGTGATGGTGGCACGGCTCGAAGGTGATCTCGCCGGAGGCGGCCAGTCGTTCCGCCTCCTGTGGGTTGGAGGCGAGCTTCTCGTAGATGAGCCCGCCAATCACCGCGCCCCGCATGGGGCCGGACATCCGCTCCCAGGTAACCGGGGGTCCGGCGTGCAGCACGAGTTTGTCGTGCATCCCCGGGACGTCGTCGATTGCACGGCCTACGCCGACCAACGTCGGCTTGCCGGCAAGAATCCGTGACAGAGCTTCGCGGTTGGCGGCATCGACGTCGACGCTCGCCTCCGCCTCAACCTGCGCGAGCAGGGCGGCGAGCCTCTCGTCGCCGCCGGCAGGCGGTTTCCAGTCGACCTGGATCGCCTTCACTCCGGCTGCTCGCAGGTTCTCCGCGAACGACTCAAGGCCCAGGTTGACGACCGCGAGGTCGCTTTCGAACAGCGTGGTGATCCGTGAAGCGGCCATCACGACCTCCCTTTCATGATCCGCAGCGCAAGCAGCGCAGCCTGATAGTTCGTCGGCATGACGACACAGCCGGCCCGCGAGAGTGCCGCTTGCTGCATCGCGAGCCCCTGCGGGTCGCCCTCGGTGCCGGTGACCGACGCGATGACCGGTAGGTAGCCTCCGCGCGCCGCTGCCTTCGTCCGCGCCCGGCCGATACTTTCGACCATTGCCCCGGCCGGGTCGGGATGCGCACCGTAGCCCAGGACGCAGTCGAGCAGCAGCAGCGCAACTTCCGGGTCCTCGGCCTCGCGATCGAGCCGCTCGGTGCGGATCGACGGGTCGATCATCGGGTGCGGGCGGCCGACGGTGAACGCGTCCTCGCCGAGGTCGACGACCGTGTGTTCCTGTGAGACGTGCGGGTCGCGCAGCACGAGGTTCGGGTCAGCCGCGTCGAACGAGTGCACGCCGCCGAGCGGAGCGGTGAGAACCGCGACCGCCTCGTCGGTGAGGGTGCCTCCGGTGAACAGGCCGCGCAGGTATTTCTGTTCCGGACCAAGCCCTGCGGACTCCCTGCTCACGATCGCCTCGATCTCATCGTCAGGCGCGTCGAAGCTCTCTCCTGCAGCGCGGGCTGCCGGAGGCGTTTCGACGCCGGTGACCAAGGCGACCGCCCGGCGCGCGGCCTGCGTGAGGTTCCCGGCGTAGCGGATCGCACCGTCGTCCGCGGCGGCCTCGCTTCCCACGAAATGGACGACCGCCGGCTTGCCCGATCGCCTGAGCGCCTCGATCACCCGTGGGGTCAGCGAGGCCCTGGGCGGTTTGGAGACGACGACAATAACCTCCGTCTCGGGGTCGCCGGCGAGCGCTTCGATGCACTGCAGCGCCATCATGCCGCCCACCGCCTCCTCCTTGAGGTCGCGACCGCCGGTGCCGAGCGCCTGACTCACGCCGCTGCCGGCCTTCGCGATCGCGCAGCTGACCTCCTGGAGGCCCGTGCCGGACGCCGCGACGATTCCGATCGGTCCGCGCGGCACGACGTTCGCAAAGCAGATGGGGTGCCCGTTTACGATCGCGGTGCCGCAGTCGGGGCCCATCATGAGCAGGCCCTTCTCCACGGCGAGCCGCTTGAGCGACACTTCGTCCTCGAGGGGTACGCTGTCGCTGAAGAGCATCACGTGAAGGCCCGCCTGCAGTGCCCTGCGCGCTTCGCGGGCGGCGAACCGGCCGGGAAGCGAGACGATAGCGACGTTCGATTCCGGCGCATGCTGCAGCGCCGCGTTGAGGGTCGCGGGACGAAGGGTCGTGGCGTCGTCGGTACGATTCTTCTGTTTCAGGAGTTCACCCACCCGCGCCCGCGCCGCCTCGACGACGGACTGCTCGTCGGCCTCCAGAGCGATGATCAGGTCGTTGGCGGTCGCCGACCCGATCTCCGCGTCGGACAGGCCCATGCCCGCGATCAGATTGCGGTTCATCTCCGTTCCCATCGCCACGACTGCCTCGGTGATTCCCGGCATCTTCTTGACCTCGGTGCTGATCAGCATCAGGACGACCGAGTCGTAGTACGAGTCCTTACGGACAATTACCCGCTTCATTGGCTGACGATGCCCCCCGGATCGCCACGTTGTCAAGCCGAAGGTGAACCCCGTCACCGCGTCGATGCCGGACGAGTGCCCGTGCCCGGCGGCAATTGCGACGGCGGCCGCGATCCGATGCGTCCTCTCCGATTCTTCTACGAATCGGGCAGCCGTGGCGATTTCGCCGACGAATCGCCTCAAATACTCCGGAAACGAGCCGTCGAGCGCGTCCCGGAGGATCGTGGCTCCGGCGATCGTGGTGTGGGGAACGCGCCGTTCGATGCCGGCGCGGTCGCGCATCGAGAGCGGGGCGAGACCGGAGAGCGCGCGTGCCGCAAGCGCCCCGACGACGAAGTCGTCGCCCGAAGGCGTGAGTCCGATGCCGAGGCCGACCAGCCTCTCAAGCGACGCAAGGGGGTCCGCGCCGGCAAGCGTAGGCGCGAGTACGGCAACCGCGGCCGGGACGAACGGATCGCGCGCTTCCGCGCCCACGCGCTTCGGTGTTGCTCCTCGGCGCATCAGCGCGGCGAGCGGCGCGAAACCTCGTTGCCGACCGATCGTCAGGATCGCTTCGGCAAGGGGCGCGGTGAGCTCGCCGAGGCGTTCTCTCGTGTCGTCGGGCTGAAGCATCGCGAGGTGTCCACCATATGGCCGCGCCTCGCTGACCGAACCGAGGTCGATCACCCATTTGCCGGCGCAGACGACGGTTGAGTCCCGAATCACTGCCGTGTCGCCTTGCGACACGGGCAGTCCGTCCATCCGAAAGCCGTCGTGCGGCGACCGGACGAGCAGCGACGAGGCGGTCATGTCGATCTCCCGCAGGACCAGCGATCCGAGCGTGGCGCGAGGGCCCGGATCTGCTGCCGCAGGGTACGCCCCGAACGATATGTTGAGGGCGCCTTCGTGAAGCGACAGTATCCTCCCCGCGGCCGAATCGGGGAATCGGATGCCCCTCGCGACGGTTCTGAAGGCGATGGCGGGTGCGAAAGGGCCGTAAATCGTGCTGCTCCTGCTTCTGGTCCCTTGTACCATGTCAAGCAGTTGCATACTATAGCCGCATACACGATAATCCGATAGGAGAAGCAGGGCCGTCTTGAGACGGTGCGGGGTTTCACACTGGAGAGTATGTTTCATCGACTTCTGCGCATAGTTGCGTCCGTGCCCACTTACGTCGCCGGGTTCTTCAGACGACGGGTGACGGTGATGCTTGTTCCCCATTCCGACCGCGA
>SLST01000387.1 GCA_007130265.1 Spirochaetales bacterium | reverse complement strand
TGCGGGTCGCCTGCGGTGTCGGGCCGCTGCTCGAAGCCGTCCATGACCGGGAGGTTGTGGCAGGCCGAGCGCATCGTCCAGATCGTGTACCGCTCGTCGGAGAAGGTCTTCGCGGTGTACTCTCCCACCCCCGGGTCGATGATGACCGGGCGCCCGTCCAGAAAAAGCACGAAGCTACCCACGTCGTTATGGTTGTGGCTCTCGTGGTTGTCACCGCCCTTTGCCGAGAAGACGAGTTCGTGACGGTCATCGCGATCCCCGCGACCACCCCCTCCGCGCTCTCCGGCACGGGCGGTGATGACCTGGATTCCCGGCATCCAGGCCTCAGGGACCGGGCGGTACCGCAGCGGCGAATCACGAAGGATGCGCGAGTAGAGCAGAGACCAGATGCCGCGGATGGGATAGCGGTAGCGCCCCGGGTCGAAGGGGCCGGGTGTCAGCGTACGAAAGAGCTCGACCCCGAGCGCCTTGAGCCGCTCGTCACCGATCGCCTCACCGTACCGGTAGACGAGCTGCGGGCTTGCCTGCTCGTTCCAGGCGGGGCCGTCGGCATAGTTGACGAACCAGCCGTGCTCGATGTGAACGCGGTAGAGGTAGCGGCCCATCTCCTGCACCTTCGGGAGCGAGAGGAGGTCGAGCCTGCCGCGGGTTATATGGCGAAGTATGTCCGACGCGTCGAAGAGCGAGCCCGCCGCATGACCCCAGTACGATGGTCCCTCGTCGCAGCCGCCGTCATCTGCGTAGACATCGAGAAAGCGCGACAGGCAATCGGTGCTTGTGCGGATCACCGACCGCAGCAGATCCGACGACGGTTCGAGCCCCAGGACCGCGGAGAGGAGGCTGCTCACGATCCAGGGGGTCCAGTTGTTCAATTCGTGCTCGGTGAGCCCCATCCACCAGAAGTCCTCGCGCTCGAGGACGGGCGTGATGAGCCTGCGACGGATCTCATTGCGGGCCCGCTCGGCGATCATGGGCGAGAAGGCGTCGAGCTGCGGACCCATCATGGTGAGCGCAGCCGCGAGTAGCGATCCGGTCTCGGCGCTGAAGAGGGCGACGATGGGTTCGCAGGCGTCCGGGAGCTCGCGCTCGCGTCCGTCCCGGTAGGGATGGTTGTGAGCCGGTACCGTCCACGAGGTCTCCTCGCAGATGGCCCAGCACCCGGTGATGATCTCTTCGACGAACCGACCCTGGTTCTCCGTCGCCTCAGCGAGAAGGTTCGCGAGGAGCCGGGTGCGCCTCGCGAAGTAGTGCTCCTGGTAGCGCGACCGGTCGCCGTTTCTGCGATAGTCGGCATACCGTACCGCCGGGAGCACCGGCCAGTCGGTGCCGAGATATCGTTCTGCGCCGGCGATCACTGCATCCGCATCCGCAGGGTCGATCGCGTCCCATCGGGCCCGGTCGCCGCTTGGCGGGAAGTAGGATGCCGCCGGGCGCGTCGGAAGCCCCTCGAGTACCGCGTCGGTCATCTCCTGAAGGCTGCTCATCAGTCGGCTCCTGCTCCATGAAAACACGCCTTCGCCCCGTATCGCAAGTCCGTGCCCGGATTTGTCATATGAACTCGCGACCGCACCGTCTATAGTGGGCAGGGCGCCGCGCCTTGCGGCGCCGGCAGAGGAGCCATCATGGGTCAACACGTACCGGCGTACAAGGACGCCGGCCAGCCGGTGGAGGCGCGCGTCGCGGATCTCGTGAGCCGTATGACGCTCATGGAGAAGGCGCGTCAGATGGACATGTATCCGGGGGCCTCGTTCGTCGACCGGATGTCGGAGGTGTCACGCACCGCGGTCGCGCCCGACGGACGTGTTGTGCCGGAGAAGCTCTCCCTGGTGATCGGAGACGAGGCGATCGGGTGCATCCACGACCTCTATCCTCCTGACGCCTCCATTCCGAACGAGATCCAGCGCTACTGCCTCGAGGAGACCCGGCTCGGCATTCCCGTGCTCTTCAGCGAGGAGGCGCTGCACGGCATCTGCGCGCCGGGCAGCACGATCTTCCCGCAGATCATCGGGCTCGCCTCGTCGTGGGACGAAGATCTCGTGAGGAGGGTCGGACGCGCGATCGCTTCAGAGACGCGCTCGCGCGGGATCCACCTCGTCTTCGCTCCCATGCTCGACGTCTGTCGTGACCCGCGCTGGGGTAGAATCGAGGAGGGGTACGGCGAAGACATCGAGCTCGTAAGCAGGCTCGGGCTCGCGATGGTCGAGGGCATGCAGGGCGCAGACCTCCGCGACCACGCGTCCGTCATCGCGGAGCCCAAGCACTTCGGTGCGCACGGCGTGCCGCAGGGCGGGCGCAACACGCACGCGGTCTCACTCGGCGAGCGGGAGATGCGCTCGATGCTCGAGCCGTTTCGCCGCGCCGTGGTGGAGGGCGGCGCACAGTCGATCATGTGCGCCTACCATTCGAACGACGGGGTACCGTGCGCCGCCGACCCCTGGCTTCTCACGGAGGTGCTTCGGGGTGAATGGGGATTCGACGGCTTCGTCTGCTCGGACCTCGGCGCGATCAGGCGGCTGCACACGACGCACCGCACCGCCTCCTCGCCGGAGGATGCGATCGCGCAGGCGGTCGCCGCCGGTATGGACATGCAGTTCTTCGACTACGACCAGGAGTTCTTCCAGCGAGCCGTCGTCGATCTCGTCGAGTCCGGCCGGCTCGCGCTCGAGGCGGTCGACCGGGCGGTTGCGGGAATTCTCCGGGTGAAGTTCCGCCTGGGGCTCTTCGACCGTCCGTACGTCGACCCCGCGCTCGCCGGCCGCGTGAATCGCAGCGACGCCCACCGTGAGCTCAGCCTCGAGGCTGCGCGCAGAAGCATTTGCCTGCTGAAGAATGCCGACGCTCTGCTCCCCATCCGCGGCGAGGTCCGGTCGATCGCGGTGATCGGACCCAATGCCCACGTGGGCAGGACCGGCGACTACTCGGCGGTCCCCCACGGGTTCGCGCCTGTGAGCGTTCTTGACGGGATCCGCTCGCTCGCGCCGGCGCACGTGACGGTCGAGCACTGCCGCGGCACCGGCATCGTAGATGACGAGCTCGAGCCTGTCGCCGGCGAGTTCCTGCTCGACCCCCGGCTCGAGGCCGGCGGCCTGCTCGGAGAGTACTACGCCTCCGAGTCGTTTGACGGAGAGCCGCGCTTCTCCCGGGTCGACCCCGGAGTCGACTTCAACTGGGTACTCACGACGCCCGACCCGCGCCTGCCGAGCGACCGGTTTTGCGTCCGCTGGCGCGGGTGGCTCGTTCCTCCTGAGAGAGAGCGCGCGCTCCTTGGTGTTTCCTGCCTCGATGATGTTCGCCTCTGGCTCGACGACGAGCTCATCGTCGACACCTGGGGGGTGACCGGGCCGCTGCTGACAAGCCGTCCCGTCACGCTCGAAGCCGGGGTGCGGCGGGCGATTCGCCTCGAGTACCGTAAGCGACCCGGCGGCGGGTCGGTCGTGCGGTTTGGATGGCAGCGCGA
>SLST01000408.1 GCA_007130265.1 Spirochaetales bacterium | reverse complement strand
GAAGCCCGGTTGCTTGAGCGACGGTTGGATCTCGTGCAGCTTGACACCCGGCTCTCCATGGGGCCGTTCTACGGCGAGCTTCAGGTTCCTGTCCGCCACGAGCCCTACCACGCCGAGCTCACTCCTGCGAATCCCACGAGAACCATCTCCTGATGGTCGTGTCCGGGTTCTCTGAAGTCTATGCCGGGTACGGATGGGGTGTGCAGATATTCACGCCGGATCAGAATCCGTACGAGGACTACTCTCTCGCTTCCGGCGACACTTACGCGATTCCGGTGGGCGATGCACTGGTTGCTAGGGATCCGCTCGGCTCCCTTTGGACCGGCGACCCGGGGACTACCTATCACGCGTATGTCTACGCTTGGTGGCTCGATCCCAACGACCAGACCGTATACGTGGCCGGAGAGCTCGATGATGAAGATCAGTGTTTTGCCATTCCGTTCTCGTTCGAGGGCGGCTCGACCGGGGTCGTCTCCATCGCTATTCCTGAGGGCGCGTGTCCCGTGGAGTTCGATCCTTCGGGAGAGTAGCTGGTTGCCTTCAGCTTCCGACCCGGGCGGACCGGCCATCCGGTCCGCCCGGTGAGTCCCCCGCCGGTCTACGCTCACGCGCCCCGGTATTGACGTCATAGCCCGAGAGAGGAAAATGTTCGTACCTATGAAGACGCTCGCATGCATTCTACTCGTGCTCGCGCTGGTGCCGGCTCCCCCGGTTGCGGCGCAGGAGCCGCCACCCGCAGCGGTCGACGCGCTGTCGCCGCCGTCGGCGGATGCGATTGTCGCGATGACTCGGTTCGACTATCTCGTGACCCCCGGCGACGTCTACCGGCTCGCCTATGTCACCTCTGTGAGCTCGGTGAAGCAGGAGGTGATCGTCGACGTCGACGGTCGGCTCAATCTGGGGTTTCTCGGCACGATCGACGGGCGCGGGCTCACCTTTCCTGCCGTCAGGGCTCAGGTGACCCAGGCGGTCCGCACCACGTACCCCAATAGCTTCCCGGAGCTCATCATCGTCTCGGTGGGCCGCTACGAAGTCTATCTTGACGGGCACGTGGAACGGACCGGCTACACACGGGCCACCGGGCTCTCTCGCCTGTCGGACGTCGTGAGCCGCAGGCTCCTTCCGTCGAGCTCCGTCCGCCGGGTCGCCGTTGCGCGCGACGGCACGGTTTCTCACTACGACCTCTTCGCCGCCGAACGCTTCGGTCGGCGAGAGCAGGACCCGTATCTGCGACCCGGCGACCGGGTAGAAGTGTCGCAGGCCGAGCGGATCGTGCGGATCTCCGGGCAGGTTCGCCGTCCCGGAGTCTACGAGCTTCTACCCGGTGAGGAGCTCAACGAGCTTGTCACGCGCTACGGCGACGGGTATACCGAAGAAGCGGCGGTGCAGCACGCCTACCTGAACCGGGGAGGGGAGGGTGAGGAACTGCGGCGGCTGCGCGTCGATTCCTCTGAGGCCTCCCGGCTGCAGCATCACGACCAGGTGGTCATCCCGTCGCGACGCGAGTACCTGCCGGCGGTGACCTTCCAGGGCGCGGTAATTGCTGACCCTGATGCTGAGCCGGATGACGAACCGCGGGGCGCGCGTCACGAACAGTTCACCTATCCCTTCGTCCCCGGTGAGACGCTGCGGCAGGCTACAAGAAGCGTCGCTGCGCAGGTGTCTCCCCGCGCGGACCTCTCTCGCGTGGAGTACTTCCGCGCCGGTGAGCCCGAGCCGCGTGCCGTCGACCTGCATCGTCTCCTCTACGACTACCGCCCGCAGCTCGATGTCGAGCTCGGCCCCGGCGACCGGATCGTGATTCCTTTTGGTACTTTCGAAGTCTTCATCACCGGAGAGGTAGACCGCGCCCGGTACATCAACGTCGAATCGCTCACCCGCCTTTCCCAGGCCATTGGCTCGCGGCGCACGCCCTACAGCTCGGTGCGTGACGTTCGCGTGATCTCTCCAGACGGGACGCAGGCGACCTACGATCTGTTTCTCGCCGAACGCTTTGGTCGTCGCGAGGAGGACCCGTACCTGCGCCCCGGCGACCGGGTAGAGGTGTCGCAGGCCGAGCGGATCGTTACGCTCCAGGGTGAGGTGCGCCGGTCCGGGACCTACCAGCTTCTGCCCGGCGAGGAGCTTATCGATCTCGTCGAGTACTACGGCGACGGGCTCTCGTACGATGCAGACCCAGCGCGGCTGCGGCTCACGCGCACCTTGAGCGATCACCCGGTCGGTCGTGAAGTCTTCGTTTTCGCGCTTTCTCTATCAGAGGAAGTGCGGCTTGTCGATGGCGACGTCGTGCATGTGCCTTCCGAAGCGCTCGAGCTTCCTTTCGTTCACCTCGAGGGGGCAATTGTCCCTGAGCGCATCCCGGAGACCGGTCCCATGGGCCACGCCGAGCGACGCTACCAGATCGTCCCGGGCCAGACGCTGCGCTCGTTCGTGCGCGATCGGCGATCGGTCTTTCAACCCGACGCACACCTTGGAGAATCGCGGCTCCGTCGTGCCGACGGCACCGAACTGCCGGTTGATCTCGGGACACTGCTCTTCGGAGACGAGTCGGCGGCAGCGGATGTCGAGCTTGCTTCGGGCGACCGGATATACGTCCCATTTCAGAAACCCGTGGTGATCGTTTCGGGGGCCGTACCCAACCCGGGAAGCTACACCTGGATCCCGGACCGTAGCGTCGAGTACTACATCAACCGCGCCGGAGGGTATGACCGGACCCGAACCTTACTGCGACGCCCCCGGGTCGTTGGGGCCGACGGTGAGAGCCTCAGTAGGTCTCAGCCGGTGCCGGCGGAGGCGACGATCATTGTCCCGGCGAATAACCCGCTCCATGTCTGGCAGATCGGGACGCTCATCTCGGCTGTTTCCGGCGTCGTATCGCTCGTCCTGCTGCTTGCTCGGTGACGCGGCGAACGAGCAGATTTGCCGCGGAAAGATGATTCCGTGAACCACGGATCTCCCGGCCGAAAGGCCGAATAGAAGAGGCGCCGGATCTCCTGATCCGGCGCCTCTTTTTGTCTCGGTGATCAACCGCATCGGTACGACCTGCGCACAATCCACTTCCTCCCTCGCCGTGAGACCAGGCAGTTGTCAGGTGGATCCTCGTGTGGTAGCTTGGCAGGAAAGATCTGGTCTGGTCGGATCTGGTTTGCAGGAGCGAATATGGTTGTCAACACGATCACGGAGGCCAAGGCGCACCTGTCGGCGCTCATAGCTCGAGTGGAGCGGGGAGAGGAGGTCGTCATCAAAAGGGGGGGGAGGCCGGTCGCCGTATTGCACCGGTACACTGAGGACATCCGGCCGCTCGAACCGGGGGCACTGTGCGGCAGGATAACGGTGGCCGAGGACTTCGACGACCTACCTCCTGATATCAGCGCAGCGTTCGGAGCCGACCGTTAGCATGGATCTGCTGCTCGATACTCACGCTGTGATCTGGTGGCTTGCAGACGATCCAGCACTCACT
>SLST01000606.1 GCA_007130265.1 Spirochaetales bacterium | reverse complement strand
GATACTGAAAAAGCGGGCCTTTGCCCGGCGGGGGACTATGCCAACGAAGATTGAGAAACTGAAGAACGTCATTGGCGTCGATTCAATACTCAACAAAATCCAGGACCTGGACATCCTCCTCGAGACGATCCTGTCGGAGGCTCGTCGGGTTTTAAACGCCGACGCCGGCAGCATCTACATCAAGGTGGACAATGAGCTCGTGGTCACGTATTCGCAGAACGACACCAAGACCGCGGAGCTGAAACCCGGCGAGAAGCTCATCTACAACGTCTTCCGCATTCCTATCGGTACCGGGACGACCTCAGGCTACGCAGCGATGACCGGCGACATCATCAACGTGCGGAACGTCTATGACATCCGGGAAGACGCTCCGTACGGCTTTGACCCGTACTACGACCGCAAGTCGGGGTACCGCACGGTCTCTACGCTCTCGATTCCGCTGAAGACCAACATGGAAGACATCCTGGGCGTGCTGCAGCTCATCAATAAGAAGGACAAGATCGGGCGGAGCATCGCCTTCAGCTCAGACGACGAGCTCGTCGCCGCGCATTTCGCGACCAACGCGACCATGGCGCTGCAACGGGCGCAGATGACCCGTGCGATTCTGCTGCGGATGACGAGGATGGCCGAGCTGCGGGATCCCAAGGAGACCGGACCGCACGTCAACCGGGTCGCCGGGTACGCGCTCGAGATCTACGAGCGGTGGGCGAACCGCAGGAACCGGCCCCGGAACGAGATCGACCGCACGCGGGACACGCTTCGCATGGCGGCGATGCTCCACGACGTGGGAAAAGTGGCGATCAGCGATACAATACTGAAGAAGCCGGGCAGACTGACCGAGGCCGAACGGGAGATCATGAAGACGCACGCCTGGCAGGGAGCGCGGCTGTTCACGGACCGGCAGAGCGAGTTCGACGAGATCGCGCAGCAGGTGGCGTTGGACCATCACGAGGAATGGGACGGCACCGGCTACCCGGGTCAGGTAGACATCATGACCGGCGAGCCGGTGAGGAAGGACACGAAGGGCAGAGCTCTTGGGAAACGAGGTGAAGAGATCGACATCTTCGGTCGCATCGTCTCAATCGCGGACGTGTTCGACGCGTTGCGCAGCAACCGGGTGTACAAGCCCGCCTGGAGTGATGACGACGCCGTCCGCGAGATCAGGGGGCTTGCCGGCAGCAAGTTCGATCCCGAGCTCGTCGAGGACTTCGTCGCCGTCCTTCCGAGCATCAAGACGGTCTCCGACAAGTTCAGCGAAGGGTCATCCGAACTGCCTGAGTCGCCCGGTGACACGGGCGAGTAGGCTGCTTGCCCGGACCGTTGTCGTCGCCGCGGCGGTCGTTTTGGTTGGCACTGCCGCGGGCTGCGACGGCGCGCTCCTGAACCGGCTCTACCTGCTCGAGACTCCCCGGCAGGCATACCTGCACGAGGAGTTTGACGACGTGCATCGGTGGCGGTCAGGCGCAGCGGACGGGTTCGAGCCGCGTCACGAGTTCGCCGGCGGGTACTTCGTGGCGCACGATCACCGCCAGTTCATCGTGACCAACGAGGCGTACCCCGGCCATCTCGAGATCAGGATGGCATGGGAGATCTGGTGCTCAAGCGATACCCCGGCATACGATAACGACGACGACCTTGACTTTCAGATTGCCCTGATCGATGAGGCGGCCAACGAGAACGGCCCGACGGGGCCGGTCGTCACGCTCAAGCTCTTCGCGGGAGGAGCGGCCGGCGCCGACGTAGTGGCAATCTCCGTCTACCCGGACTCGGACGAGGTACCGGACGATGACCCGGTCGTCGAGGTCGTCCCTTCGGCGGGCGTTTCTTCTGGGGTACTGGTGATCCTCTACGACCTGGAGGCCGACCCTCCACGGGTGACCGTCGACCTCGTCGATCATGCGGGAAATGGTCTCCTGAACTCTGCGCGAAACATCCCTGCAGGTTGGCCGGACAGGGTTCATGTCGCGATTCTCGCGTCCGGACGCCCCGACCCGGCGTTCGAGTGGTCTCCCGAGCCGCGCGCGATAGGCTCAGTCTATCTGCTCGCCCCGGAGGCGCCATGAAGGTCACGGCAAACGACCCCCGAGCCGCACTGCGAGAACCCACCTGGCGCCGCTTCCGGCTCCTCGCACTTGGAGGGCTCCTGCTCGTCGCGCCCGGCGGGTGCCGTCTGTCGCTCCTCGGGTCGGTGTCGCCCGACACCCGGCTCGCGCCTCCACCGGGGACCTACGAAGAGGCGGTTGAGGTCCGGCCGCGACAACCCAACAACGAGCGATACTACCTGGCCACGTCGCCGAACACACCGGTCGACCTGTTCCGTCGGTTCCACGATCCGGTGCGCGTTGCGGCCACGACGACCTTCTGGTACTACGCGGTGAGCACCGGGGGGGTGCGGAGCCCCGTCATTGAGGCGACCTACACGATCACCGGTGATTCGAGGCCCAACATCAGGCAACCCGAGTTCTGGGCAAGCGACCGCTGGTTCGTGTCGTACGAGCTTCGGTGGTACCTCGAGCCTGACTGGAGCCCCATTGATACGCACACGCCGTGGCACGATCTGGAGTATTCGGTCTACTCGTCGGCGAACGACGACATCGAAACGTACACGGACGCCGTCGAGAACGGGCGGGTCGAGATGGGATGGGTGCGCGAAACGGACCGGTTCACGTATCGCGCCGGACGTCCGGGCGAGGAGCGCTCCTTCAACGTCTTCGTCCGCAACCAGAACGGCGGCGTAAGCGCCTACGGAACGAGACGGTTTTCGTCGGTTCCGGCGCTGAGCGTGGTCTTCTTCGATTCCGGTGATCCGGTTCTGAGGGCGCACGCCCACGCCGCGAGGCACGAGTTCGAGCCGTCACTCGAATCGGCCACGTCGACGGGCATCCCGGAACCCAGGGCATTCGACCTGGGTCATGTGGAGAGCGCTCCGCTGGCCGACCTCGCGGTCGTGCAGACCGTCGGAACGAACGACGTCTACCGGTGGTACCGGCCGGAAGGAGACGGCACCTACGACGCCGTGACTCCGGCGGCGACGCTCTACACCGAGCCTGAGAGCGCTCTGCCGCGGATGATCCGGATCGCGGATATGACTGGCGACGGTGTCGGCGACTTCGTATTCAACACCGGCACGGAAGACCTGAAGGTCGTCGACCGGTGGGGGGCGGAGGTCGCGACGATCACCGGAGCCGCAGCCGAACGATTCGTCACGGGCGATCTGACGGGCAACAACGCAAACGACATCGTGAGCCTCAACTCGAGCGGTATCACGGTCTGGCGCAATTCGGGAGAGGCGGGCTTCACTGCCGTGACGCAGGCGTGGGACGGACTCGGGCTGCCCGCGAACCTTCGCGACATCGCACTCGCCGACCTGGACCGTGACGGCCGAGTGGATCTGGTCGTCGCGAGGGCGGACGAGCCCCCGGTGCTCCTCTACTATGGAAACGGCGACGGGACGTTCACCCTTT
>SLST01000540.1 GCA_007130265.1 Spirochaetales bacterium | reverse complement strand
CGCCGCGGATGACGCCGGCGACCTGGTCCGGTGAGCGCATCCCCACGATCGCCGCGGTGACGCCGTGCTGGCGGAGGGTCCATGCGATCGCGACCTCTCCGGCGGTGGCGTCATGCCCGCGACCGATCTCAGCGAGCAGATCAGCGAGTGCCAGGTTCCGGCTCAGTTGCGGCTCGTTGAACGCGTCGGCCCGCTTCCTCCAGTCCGAATCGTCCATCTGCTTCACGCGGTCGGCGGACATTCGCCCGCTCAGCAGCCCGCTCGCCATGGGGGAGTAGACGATGACGCCGATGTTCTGTTCGGCACAGAAGGGAAGAACATCCTCTGTGACGTCCTGCCGGATGAGGTTGAGCGGGGGCTGATTGCTCGTCACCGGGGCGATGGCCTGGCAGCGTTTGAGCTGGTCGACGCTGAAATTGCTGACGCCGATCCAGCGGACCTTGCCCTCCTGCTGGAGCTTTGCCATCGTCTCCCATCCCTCTTCGATATCTGGATCCGGGTTCGGCCAGTGGATCTGATAGAGGTCGATCGTCTCCACGTCGAGCCTGCGCAGGCTGGCTTCCACCTCCCTGCGCACCGACTCCTTCTTCAGGCTGTTCGACACTTCGCCGGCATCGTCCCAGACCAGGGAGCACTTGGTGAAGACGTACGGCCGCGTGTTCGCCGACTTCAACGCCTCCCCCACGATCTCCTCGCTGTGGCCGAGCCCGTAGACGGCAGCCGTGTCGATCCAGTTCACGCCCGCGTCGAGTGCGGCGTGAATCGTGCGGATCGACGCGTCGTCGTCCTGCCTGCCCCAGCCGAACTTCCACGGTCCGCCGATCGCCCAGGCCCCAAATCCAATCGGGGTGATATCCATGTCTGAGTTTCCAAGTCGTTTCATGGTGACAGTGTACTCCAATGAGGCGCCGGCCGGGAAGGGAGCTGCCCGTTCGCGGCGGCCGGCATTTTCGATCCTCGCTCGATACGGTATGATGATTCGAGCGGAGGAACCATGAACTGTCGATCGCGCGTGCTCGCGGCGTTTGCCTTTGAGACCCCTGACCGGGTTCCCATCGACTACGCCGCCAACGCTGGGATCCATGCCATGATGAAGGCCCATTACGGACTGAACGCCGACGATGACGAAGGACTTCTCAGGGCGCTCGGGGTGGACTTCCGCGGAGTAGGGGCGCCGTACGTGGGACAGCCGCTTCATGATCCGGTGCCTGATAGACGCGTTGACCCGCGGTGGGGCTGGCACACCCGCCTCGTCGAGCACGAGTCGGGTAACTATTGGGACTACTGCGATTTTCCACTCAAGGACGCGGACCTCGACGCGGTGGAAGCGTGGCCAATGCCGTCGCCCGACGACTTCGATTACGAGAAGGTGCGTGAACGGTGCACCGCGTACGACGAGTACGCGCTGTACGTTGGCAACCCCGGGCTTGCCTGCATCATGAACACCGCCGGTTTTCTCCGTGGGATGGACCGGATGTTCGTCGATCTCGCGCTCGAGGACTCCGCCGGGCTCAGGTTGATTGATCGGTTTCTCGACATCCAGTACGAGATCACGGTGCGAGAGCTCGAGGCGGCGAACGGCAGGATCGACTTCATGTGGATTGGCGAGGACCTTGGTACGCAGAAGGGCCCCATGATCAGTCGGGAGATGTTCGACGCGATCGTCAGGCCGCGGCATCAGCGCTTCATCGACCTCGCCAAAGAGTATGACCTTCCCGTCATGATCCACACGTGTGGATCGAGCAGCTGGGCGTACGAAGACTACATCGCGATGGGGGTCAACGCCGTGGATACGCTGCAGCCGGAGGCCGCCGGCATGGATCCTGCGACGCTCAAGCGTGAGTTCGGCGGGCGCCTCGCCTTTCACGGATGCATCAGCACCACCGGACCGCTCGCGTTCGGGACGCCCGACGACGTGCGCCGTCAGGTTCGCGAGACGCTCGAAACCATGGGACCTGACTCAGGTTACATGCTCTCGCCGGCGCACATGATCCAGGACAATTCGCCGCTCGAGAACGTGCTCGCGATGTATGACGAGGGACATCGGGTGGGACGGTACCGGTAGTGGAGTGGTTGGCGGTGCGCCGGGGCTGGGCCTGCACAGGCCGCTCGTCGGTCCCTCACGCCCTGCGAACGATCGATTCGTACCGGCGCAGGACAGACGTGGCGACGTCCTCTGCCGGCCGATAGAGCGTGCTGCGCGCCTTCGCCCCGAGCCTGCGGCGGACTGCCGGGTCGCCGACGAGTCGTTCAATCTGAGCCGCGAGCGACCCGACCGACGGATCGCAGAGCAGCCCGTTTTCGCCGTCTGCGATTCGCGTTCCGGGCCCCGACCCGCGTACCACGATCGATGGGAGCGCACAGGCCGACGCTTCGGTTACCACGATGCCGTCCGTGTCGTACGTCGAGGGAAAGACGAAGAAGTCGGCTGCGGCGTAGAGCTCCCGCATCCGGGCGCGGTCGTTGACGAGTCCCGTGAAGAGCGTGTGCGCCTCCAGGCCGAGATCTCGGGCGAGCTTCCTGAACGCCGACAGATCCGGTCCCTCTCCGACGAGTATCGCCGAGACGTCCCTGTGCCCACGCCTCCTTACCCGCTCCACGGCTCTTATGACCATGCCGACGTTCTTCTCCCGCCGCTATTGTCCAACGTACAGAGCTACCGCCTCACGCTCGGCCATGCCAACCGACTCGCGGGCGCTCCGCCGAAGCCCGGCCCACGTGTTCTCATCCGGCAGACGGAGCTCCGTCCCATTCTCCTGGACGGTGATCTCGCCTGAGTACCCGTACGAACGAAGGAGTTTGCCGGCGGCATCGTTTGGTACCCACACCTCGTCTACCGACTCGTAGAAATCGACGAGCTTCCTGACGAACAGGTCCGTGATTGCGTCGAGGCGAACGTACCTCTTGGTATCATCCCGGTACCGGGAGTGCATCGTTGCGATGATCGGCATATGTCGTGACCGCGCGATCGAAAGCGCAAGATTTCCGGACGAGAAGTGGCAGTGGGCGTGTGCCAGGTCGAACGGAATGCCGCGAAGGTCGGCGTGCAACCCAGGGTCGGTCCTGGGCAGGCCTATGCGGTACGGAGTTCCGCCCGGTACTCCGAGCGAACGGTACTCGACGATCCTGAACGGTTCTTCCCGGCGTCCGGGTACCCGGGGCGTGACGACTACGGGCTCAACTCTATCTCCGTCCAGAGCGGTGGCGCAATTTCGAACCATCACAGACACGCCGTCCATGATAGGAGGAAACGACTCGTTGAAGAGGCCGATCGTCAGGCGTTCGCGACCGTTGATCACATCGGTAGAGTAGTGGGAAGCGATGCGCCACGCAAGGCTGCGCGGCGGCGTCCTGCGGCCGCCGGCCTGTCGCGACCCGAGCGGCGCGGTACCGTTTACTGATGACCCCGCAGGAACGCGCCGAGCTGAAGGCGCTCAACGACAAGGGCGTCAACGAGCACGTGCTCCGGCAGAACAGGAACACCCCTGAGAGACTTCAAAGCGCGCTGCGCCGAATCGGGACGGATGCGTTCGGGACGTGCGTGCGGTGCAGTTCGCAGATCCCTCTGGGCCGTCTGCGCCGCGTCCCGGAGGCGCTCGTCTGCGTCTCCTGCGGGGAGAAGCCACGCGGCGGGTAGCCGGTCCGCCGCCTCAGTGGTTGTGCGTCTCGTACAGGCGCTTGCCGTCGAGCAGGTGGTCGAGCATGATGTGCGTCTTCTTCTCGAGCTGACCGCAAATTCGCGGGCTGAGGAGGAAGACGTCTTCGAGCCCGTGCGAAGGCGCGAGCTCGAGCATCGTTGCCTCACGGCCCTGGATCAGACGGAGGATCTCGTGCGTGTTGTCGATCTCGCTGCGGGTGATCTCTTCGAATCGCAGCAGGTTCGGTTCCGCGTCGAGCGGCCACTGCGGTGAGATCTCCGGGCGCCGCTCGTAGTCGGTAGTGTCCACCACGTGCTGGAAGCCGATCGCGTTCTTCGCGTTCCGCAGGAAACAGGCGAGGAGCCGGATGCGGTCGGCGTGCTGCCGCAGCGTCGCGGCGAGCCGGTCCTCCTCCGTCGCGGCGGCGACTTCCGTGACGAGCTCGGCCGCACGGTTGAGCTTCGCCATCGCCTTGTCGAGCGCCCTTCCGGCGATGAAGACGCCGGAGTAGCCGCGGATGAACGAGGAGTTCTGGATGTCGAGTAGATCGTCGGCGTGCCCCTCATCATTGGCCTGAAACAGGAAGGGCCGGTAGTAGGCCTTCTCCTCCGGTTCGAGCTCGTCCGGGAAGAGGACGAAGGGCCGGTTGATCCACCGCTGGTTGACAGCGCACGAAACGAGGCCTTCGAGCGCGGTGTCGCGGAAGTGCTCGACCGCCGCCTCGAGGTGCTCCCACGCCTCGGCGAGACGGTGTGCCTTCCGCGGCCCGGTAATCTCCTTCGCGAGCTCGCCTGCCAGCTTCGCCCGATCGATCGGTCCCTTCGTCGGCCTGCGTCCGTACCTGCTCAGGAGCCACGTATACTCATCGAAGTCGGTCTGAGTGAGCACCACGCGCAGGTTCGCGAAGCCCCCGCGGTCGGCCGTTTCGAGCGCGCGAAGGAAGGCGAAGGGCTGCGCGAGGTTGCGAACCGGGGCGAGGGTGTACTCGTAGTTCATTGAGACTTCGCCCGTCCGGACCCGTCCCCTTCGGTCCTTTCCGTTGACGCTCTGCCCCGGCCGAAGGTGCGGCCAGACGCCGTCCATCGCGTGCTCGTTCTCCTTGTAGCCGATGTTGCTGTTGATCTCCACCTCGAGCTCGACGTCGGCTTCGCGCGCTCCGTCCTGCAGCGCGTCGAGGAAGCCGCGGATTCGCTCGGCCATCGACCGGCCGCGGCAGTGTGCCGGTCCGTTCGCGCCGCTGTAGAGTCCGGTGCTCCAGCAGAGGCCGCCGCCGCTGTCGTTGGTCAGGATCTGGAAGTAGTCCGCTCCGGTGTCCCGGCACAGCAGCTGCACCGCGTCGCGGTACATCGCGAGCACGTCCGGATGGTCAACGCACGGCGAGAAGTAGTGGTTTCGCGCCCTCCGCGGATGGTCGCAGCGCGCACCGCGCCACTCGGGGTGCGCGCGGAAGACCTCTTCCGGAAGATAGAACGGCTCCTTCAGGAGCATCGCCGCCTTCAGCCCGTGCTGTCCCGCGAGACGCGCCTTACGTGTAACGTACTCGTAGTTACGCTCCGCGAACTCGGCAGGAAGGTGAGCCCTGATCGGTTCGGGCCTGATGATCTTGAAGAGCGAAGTGAGCAGCATGCTCCAGTTCGGGTAGGGGTCGCGAAGATCTCGCTCCCAGAGCCACCGGCTCTTCTCGATCTGACTGATGTAGACGTGGGTTGCGCCCAGCGCCGACGCCTTCTCGGCCTGCCTCTCGAACTCGTCGAGGCTCTGCGACGGAAAGGTGAACAGTACCTTCTGTTTCTTCATCCCGCATCCTCGTTGGCGCCGCGGAGATATCGGCGCGCCACTACGCTTACGCGCGACTCGCGTAGATGCTCTCGAGCTGCCAAACGTCCATCGCCCGCAGGTGCGCGCCGGCTCCCTGCGCTCGGAGCGATATGCCGGTGCTGTCGCTTCGGCCCGGGTAGACGCGCACCGCGAGACATTGCCGCCCGTTTGCGAAGACCTCCACGACGCTTCGGTCGACAAAGACGCGCAGCCGGAGCGTCTCACCCGGTGCGAGGAAGAACGGCGCGGTCTCAGGCGCGCGCGACTCGGCGTCCGGCAGCTGTGAGGAGTACGAAGTGTCGACGCTGATCACGCTGTCGCGTGATTCCTGGTGCCGGGCCCATCCGTCGCTTCTGTCCCAGTCGACGTATCCCCGCCCGCGGAAGAATACGATGCGGGTGAACTCCTCTTTCCCTGGAGCGCGCAGCACGTTGAGCTCGACCAGCTGGGCCTCGCCGGGGTCGATCTCCGCGGAGATCTCGATCGCCGTGCCGCCGGCGCCGTCGAGGACGACCTCCCGGTTGGCGGCGAGTTCCCGCGGCTCGATGCGACGGTGACTCCGTCGCAGCGACTCTATCGCGCCGGCCGGTTCGATCGCGAGCTCGTCCCTCGTGCGGAGCGAGAGTCGGCGCGGCAGGCTCATGATCTGGTTCCATCCGGGCGTCGGCTTCGCCGGGTTGATGTTGAAGAGAGCGATCACCCCGCCGTCACCGTCCGGCGTCGCCGTGGGTGCGTGGACGCCCCCCGGGTACCACGGACCGAAGGTGAAGCGGCCTCCGCTCGTAGCGACGAAGCGGTCGCGCTCGGTGTCGTAGTTGCCGAGCAGGTAGTGCGAGCCGCTCAGGTGGCTGAAGTGGAGCAGAATATGCCGACGCTCCCCGGCGCCGGTTCCGCCGATCGGCCAGAAGTACGGGCACCCGCCGTCGTCTCCGGGCAGGCCGAAGATGTCGTCTTCCACGAACGGGTGAAGGTACTCCCAGTGTTCGAGGTCGGGCGACCGGTAGAGGAACTGCGCGCGGGTTCGCTTGCCGCTTGGTGGATGGGGCAGCGTGCCTCCGGACGTCGAGTAGTAGGAATCGTCCTTTTTCCAGATGCACGGATCGTAGACGAAGTTGATCGCGCCTGCCGGAACCGGGTTGCCTCCGACGTCGGGCATTCGCTCCTCGCCGGTGGTCATCGTCCAGATGGGACGAGGGTTCGGGATGACGGTCGTGCCGGTCACCTTCCGCCAATCAAGGAGCAGCGGGTCGCTCGCCGTGGCGACCATATTGCCGAGCCCGTGGCCGTGGTACATCGCGATGACGCGGTCGCGCTCGACGAGCGTCGAGCCGGACCAGCAGGCGCCTTCCGGTCCCGGCGTGATTGCGTAGGGAAGGTCGTGCCAGTGGATGAGATCGTCGCTCACCGTGTGTCCCCAGTGCCAGCGCGAATCGCCCGGAGGAAGCGACTGATAGAAGAGGTGCCATCGCCCGCTCCAGTAACAGAGTCCATTCGGGTCGTTGAGCCCGCCTTCGGGATTCACGAAGTGGTAGAGCGGCCGGTACGGGTCGGAGGCGAGCTTCGCGCGAGAGTGCGCGAACGCCTCGAGCAGCGGATGGTCGCGCAGCGTCTCATACTGCGGCTCATGGTCGAGTGGTCCTGCGTTCTGCAACGCCCCCCGCTCTGCTCCCGGCCGTGCCTGCTCGTCTTTTCCCGTGCTCATCGCCTGCTCCTATGACGCGCGCCGTATGCCGGTCGCGCGGTCCGCGATTCCTCGCGAGACGTTCGCGCAGATTCGGTGATAGATCGCGTTGAATCGCTGGATCCGGCGCAGCTTGTACCGCGCGTCACCGGCCCAGATGCTGTGGGGGTATCGCTCGACCACTGTACGGAAGTATCCGTGCGCACGCTCGAAACAGGTGAGCGCACGGAGCGCGAGGTCGAGAAGGTGCGGGTTGCACGTCCGCAGCTCCGCGAGCTGGCGGCGCATCACCGCAGGGTCCTTGCGGTAGAGCTGGGTGGCACCGAGCCCGTAGTAGCGGAATCCGTGCTTGTAGTAGACGTAGGCAGGATCACGAAGGCAGCCGACGTCGGTGCTGCCGTTCGGACGGCGAGGCGTCTCCCGGGCTGACGGCGATGCGGCCTGGTTCGTCTCCGTGCCGTGTATCCTCGAGCTCACGAGGCGCAGGTACGCCTCGTTGATCTTCATCATCTCCTGCTCGCGCCTGTCGCGTTCCACGGCCGGGAAGAGGTCCGGATGATGTCGCTTGGCCGCCCGGTGGTAGGCGGCCTTTACGTCTGCGAGGGGCGCGGTGGCGTCGACTCCAAGGAGCGCGTGCCAGACGTCGGTAACCATCGTGCCCGATTATACCATGATTCCCGTCGCGCTGGTGCAGCCTCAGGCCGACTTCTTCTTCCGCAGCAGCAGAACCACGACCACAGCCGCGGCCACGACCACTGCGGCAACGGCGATCACCCCGATGATGAGGCCCGTGTTCCGGTACTCGCCTGAGAGGCTGAAGAGCTGGCTCTCCACGAACACGACTTTGCCCATGTGGTCGCCGTCCGGCCGGGTCTCGTCGTAATGGCGAAGCTCCTCGTAGGTCTCGTCGCCCAGGGTGACCCGATAGTTTGCCAGCGCCCAGATGTCCGCCTTGCCTACGTAGCCTGCGAGGTTCTGCACGTTGTACAGGTCGTTGTAGATGCCGTCCACCGCCCAGTCGAGCGAGGCGAGCACGATGTCGCGTGACTCGGTGAAGGTCACCGTCCGGTCGAATCCGGAGGTCTCGACGATCCATCGCGGCTTCTCCGCCGCGTCGAAGTCTCCCCACGACAGGTTCGGAGACAGGTTGACGAGTGTCTCGTACTTCGCGAGGAAGTCGTCAAAGCTCGAGAAGTCGTAGCTCATCCGGAATCGCCGGTGCACGCCTTCCACGCTCACTTCCTCGATTCGCATCCAGGTCGGAGCGTTCTGTTCGAGCCAGGTCTGAATGGCCATGAGCCCCCCGTCGATGTGCCAGTCGTTGATCACCGGGCCCTTGCCCTTCGTCCCCTCGGGATCCTCCGGATTCGGGATGGGCTCGTCAGAGAGCGTGTCGTCCATGATATCCACGATGATTACCCGGGTGCCTGACCCGTCCGCGTTGAAGGAAGTGGAAACTTCCACCTCCGCCGGCCAGCACGACACAAGCAGAAACGAGACAAGAACAAGCTGAGCAGTTACCTTTGCTTTCTTCATACCTTTCCTCCGCAGACTCTCATGATTCTTCGCCCAGGTACACAACGTACCGGTTCAGCCGCAGTGCAATCATCGTGATGATCAGGACGATGACGAGAAGTATCCAGGCCATGGCGCTCGCCATGCCCATGTTCTGGTCCGAGATCATCGTGTCGAACAGGTAATAGGCGTAATAGTAGGTGGCCCGGCCCGGACCGCCGGACGTCATGATGTAGGCGATCGTGAAGACCTGGAATCCGCCGATCAGACCCATGATGAAGTTGAAGAAGATGGACGGCGTCATCAAGGGAAGCGTGATGTACACGGTCTTGCGGACCCAGCCAGCCCCGTCGATCTCGGCGGACTCGTAGAGGGCGTTGGGGATGTCCTGCATCTGCGCGAGGTAGATGACCATGGGACCGCCTACGGCCCAGAGCCCCATCAGGATGAGCGAGAACTTCGCGAGACGCGCATCCTGATGCCAGCGAAGCGGCTCGACGTCGAGCAGCCGGTAGACGGGCGAGAGGATCTCGTTGATCAGTCCAAAGCTCGGCTGGAAAAGCCACAGCCACATGAGCGCCATCGCGACGATTGAGACGACGTTCGGCAGGTAGAACATCGTCCGGTAGACGCTCATCCCGTACACCTTGTTGTTGAGCAGCAGTGCGAGTCCCACGCCCAGCACGATCCCCAGGGGGATCGCGATGCTCACGTGGTAGAAGGTGTTTCCCAGACTCTGCCAGAAGATCGTGTCCGAAGAGAAGAGTATCCGGAAGTTCGTCAGCCCGATGAAACGGGGGAAACTCAGCATGTTGTAGTTGGTGAAGCTGATGTAGAACGATGCGAGAAAGGGAAAGGCGCCGAAGACGAGAAGCCCTATGATCCACGGGGAGGCAAACAGATACCCGATCAGGTTCTCCTGTCGCTTCATCCTGCTCAAGGTCTGTGCGCGCGTTTTCACTCTATCCCCTCTACCTGGTTGCTTCCCAGTTCGCGCGTTTCTGCAGCAGATGCGCTCGGGCGGCCGCAAGCGCGCCCGCTGGGGTGAGCGTACCGTCAAGGGCTTCCGTGTAGTACGGATACCAGTCCGCCCCGTGCCACGACGGCGCGTAGCGAACGAAGACCTTGTCCACCGCGTAGTCAATCTCCTCGAGGATCGCCTGCAGTACAGGGTCTCCGCCGGCGTACTCCATCATCGCCGAGCGGAGGCCCATGATCCACCCGGTCGCGTTCGCGAGGGCGATCTGCGTATCGTGCTCGAGCAGATACTTGAAGAGCTCCCATGCGCCGGTGCGTCGAACCTGGTCGCCGGTGCCATTGTCGAACATCTCGAGCGAGAAGCCGCTACCCCAGCTCACGCGGATGCCGTCTTCGTCGGGCACCGGAATCGGGGCGACTCCGTAGCTGATTTCCGCGTCGGCCTGCTTCAGCGTCTGATACAGCCCGTCGGTATCCACGATCATCGCAACCCGTTCGGATGCGAAGACGTTGATGCCGAGCATCTCACTCGCCTCTCCGAACGCGGTGAGCTGCCCGCGGGTGAAGTCGCTGTTGAAGCCGATGATCCATTCCAGCACGTCCAGGTGGCCCTGCGTGTCGAGCGTGGGGTTGAGCTCATCATCAAAGAAGTCGAGACCCGTCTGCCAGAGCCACCCGTGGTAGTGGGTGTTACCGTAGGTGGGGTCGAATCCGAGCCTCGTGATCGTCCTGCCGTCAACACGGTCGAACATCTTCGCCACCCGGTGGAGCTCGCTCCAGGTCCTCGGTACGTCGGCTTCAGTCAGGCCGACCTCGTTGAACATGTCCAGGTTGTAGTAGAGCACTCGGGTGGTCGCGGAGAAGGGCATCGCCCAGAGGTCTCCCTGCCAGGTGGCGAACTCGAGCTGGCTTTCCCGGAACTCGTTCAGGTCGATGTTGTTCTGCGATGTGTCCTCCCGCATGAGCTCGCTGACGTTGTGGAGCACACCGCTGCTTGCCCGTGCGACCACGTCGTCGATCGTGCGGTATCCCACGTCGGGAGCGGTCCGTGAGGAGATCGCCACGCTCAGCTTGTCCCAGTAGTCCCAGAACGAGAATCCCGTCCCACGGACGAAGTAGGCCTCCTGCCGGTCATTGAAGATGTTGATGATGCTTCGCATCTCTGAAAAGCCCGGGCTTCCAACCGGGTTCAGGTGCCAGAACTGGATCGTCACCGTCTCCGATTTCTCCTCGCGGTTGCAGCCGGCGGCGATGGCAAGCGCTGCGAGGATCAGCATCATGGCGACAATCCTCTTCATCTCATCCTCCTATCCCTTGATCCCCGTGAACGTGATCCCCTCGATGAACGACTTCTGGGCGAAGAAGAAGATCAGCAACGTGGGGATGACCATGAGAATCGCCGCGGCCATCATGAGGTCGAATCGACCCCCGTACTGCAGCTGAAACGCCCGCAGGCCCAACGCGAGTGTCCAGTGATCCGGGTTGCTCAGGAATATCAGCGGCCCGAAAAAGTCGTTCCACGCCCCCATGAAGGTGAACAGCATCACCGTGATGAGCGCCGGCCTGCTCAACGGGAGCATGATCCGGCCGAAGATCTGGAAATGGTTTGCCCCGTCGATGATCGCGCTCTCTGAAAGCTCCTTCGGAATTCCCTTGAAGAACTGGCGCAGCATGAAGATGTAGAAAGCGGCACCCCCACCGAAGAACGCGGGAACGATGAGCGGCAGTCTCGTACCCAGCCAGCCGATATGCGCGTACAGGATATAGGTAGGGATGAGTATGACCTGGATCGGGATCATGAGCGTTGCCAGCATCACGACGAACCACAGGTCCCTGCCTTTCCACTCGAGGCGCGCGAAGGCGTAGGCGGCGGTGGTCGCGGAAAAGAGCGTGCCGAGCATGACGAGGATGACGACGATGAGGCTGTTCTTGAGATACATGAGAAAGGGGATGACCGTTACCGCGGTGACGAAATTGGACCACTGCGGCACGGAGGGGAAGAACGCCGCTGTCCCCTGCAGCAACTCTGCCGGAGTCTTCAAGGCCGTGAAGAGCATCCAGAGAAAGGGAAACGTGAATGCCACGGATGCCGTGAGCAGTACGAGATGAAGGACGGCATCCCTGAACCGGCGTCTCTGCCGCCGTCCGGGAAGCGTCCTTCCCAACGCTTCCGTCATGGAGCCACCACCCCACCTGGTCTCTGCCGGCCGGATGACCCGGACCCGCAGGCGCTCTCACTGTGGGCCGCCGGCCCACAGCGATATCATCACCCATCTTTGGCGGATGCGCAAGCTTTTTCGCGCCCGGCTTCTCTGCGCCCGGCGGCTCAGCGCTCGTTGACCTCGACCATCCTGATGAAGCGCGGGTAGTAGATCCGGGCGTCGCGGAGCGCACCGAGGTTGTGCGTGTTGACATTGTACGAGATGAGGTAGTTTCCGGGCTCCGAAAGGTGGGCATGCATCTTCGCGTTGTACGTGAACGCGGCGGTGAGGTAACTCGCCTCGGTCGTCTCGTAGACGAGCTCGTACTCGCCGAACGGCCCCCACGGCTCATCGCCCACCGCGTAGACGACGCGGCCGCTCACTGTGCCTTCCATTACCACGAGCATGTAGCGCCCGGCGTAGCGCCCCGCAGGGATTCGCGTGACCGAGAGCTCCGGAGAGACACCCTCCCTGATAGGCGCAGCGTCGTGGGCATGAGCCGACCATGCCGCGCCGTCGAAGAATGTCCAGCGGTTGAACCGGAGGATGTCCTTGGCCCGAAAACGGGACACCACCAGATGCCTCCCGTCGAGGTCCTTGTACCCGTAGACGTAGATGAACCCGTCGACCGAACGGTGGTCGAGCACCCCGGCTCCGAAGTAGATGATCCCGCCGTCTGCGGTGGTGAGCTGAAGCGGCGTGCTGTGGTACACGGCGCGCTCGTAGTCGAGCCTCCGGCCGGAGAGAGGGACCTCGATCATGCCGACGCTGTGTACCCGGAAGAGCTCTTCGTGGTCCTTCACCAGGAGCGGGAAGGTGTAGAAGGTATCTCCGAGTACGACGCCGTCCTGCAGCCACAGCCGCGATGAACTCTCGTGTGTGGCAGGCTCGGTGATCTCGTGCGAGGCGGTTCCCCGGCCGAAGAGAAACCTCTCGTCTTCGCCGAAGATCATGATCTTCCCGAGCCCGACGCCCGACTCCGAGTAACTCTCCCGGACGACGAGCCTGAGGTAGCGCGCTATGCGCCCGCCGAGCGGAATCGCCTTCGTGAATCCTTCGCGATCGTTGCCCGAAGCGCGTTCCATCCCGTAGTTTCCCGCCTCGACCCAGGAGCTTCCGTCGGCTGAGACAAAGAGGTCGAAGCTCTTCACGCCGAGCGACGCGTCCGCATTGTAGTTCCAGAGATAGAGGCGCTCGAGCCGCTCCTCAGCCATGAGGTCGACGGTGATCTCTGCGTCGGTCCGATCGGAGCGCCACATCGTGCCGTCGTCGCTGTTGGTCAGAAGCGCCTGTGG
>SLST01000225.1 GCA_007130265.1 Spirochaetales bacterium | reverse complement strand
TGTCTTCGATCCGTGACGATGTCCTCGTCGTGATCGACGAGGCGTACGGCGAGTACGTGACCGCGGACGACTATCCCGACACGGTTGCGATGATCAGGAGCGGAGCCGCGATGATCAGGCTTCGCACCTTCAGCAAGATCTACGGCCTCGCGGCCATGCGTGTGGGCTACGGCGTTGCCCGACCGGACGTCATCGCGGCGGTCTCGTCTCTTCGCCAACCGTTCAACGTCGGTACGGTTGCACAGAGGGCGGCCACCGCGGCGCTTGACGACCTCGACTTCGTGGCCCGGTCGCTTGACAACAACGAACGGCAGAAAGCCCGTCTCTACCGCTTTCTCGAAGACCGACAGATCGCCTTCATCCCTACCGAGGCGAACTTCGTCTGCGCACGGTTTCACCGTCCCGCGGCGAGCGACGTCGCCCGGGCTCTGCATAAGCGGCGGATCGCCGTTCGACCGCTTTCGTCGTTCGGAATGGATGATCATCTGCGGATCACGCTCGGCACAGAACCCGAGATGGAGGCGCTCTACGAGGCACTTGAGCCGGTGCTCGGTGGGTAGATGCTCGTAGCAATCGTCGTGCTTGCGCTCGCCCCGTCGATCCTCGTGATGTGGTGGGCGTACCGACGCGAGTCGGGGAAGCCCGAATCGGTGCGTCTGCTCGCAGTTGCCTTCCTGCTCGGGCTCCTGACGGTGATTCCCGCCCTCGCCGCCGGGATGCTCGCCTCGTTGGCGCATCGCGCGCTGACCGGCTGGCTACGGCTTCTTTATCAGGCTTTCGTGACCGCGGCGACGGTCGAAGAGGGAGCGAAGTTCGTTCTGATCTGGGCGCTCGTCCACCGCCACCCGGGAGTCACCGAGACCGCGGATGGAATCGTCTACGGCATGGCGGCGAGCCTCGGATTCGCCTTTCTCGAGACATCGCTCTACGTGGGGGAATCGGCCTTCGTACTCCTGCTGCGGGGGGTGACCGCGGTACCCCTGCACGTGGGGTGCGGGGCGCTCATGGGCTATTTCGTCTCTCAGTCCCGCTTTCACGCGAACGGCGGAGCCTGGATCGGGCTCATCGTCGCGATCGCGGTGCACGGCGTCTACGACTCGCTGGTGTTCGTTGGTGGCCGGGTGGCGTTCCTGTCGCTCGTGGTCGTCGCGGGCCTGATTGTCTCGGTCCCGATGCTCCTCTCCCGCGCCCGCCGTGCCGGCCTCGGTCCTGCGGGGAGCGCCTCAGGGCCTTGACCGCCGCGATCTCCGTTGGTATCCTTCTGAGTACGACGCAGGGTAGAGCAGTTGGCAGCTCGTCGGGCTCATAACCCGGAGGTCGCAGGTTCGAGTCCTGCCCCTGCTATTCGGAGGCCGCACCAGAGGGTGCGGCTTTTTTTTGGTCTTGGCTCCAGGAGCGGCTCGCTCAGATCCATCCCTTTCGCCGGAAGAACCGCAGCATCAGAGCGGCCACGAGCGCCATCAGGGCGAGAATCGCCGGATAGCTCCATCGCCATTCGAGTTCCGGCATGAAAGCGAAGTTCATCCCGTAGACGCCTGCGACGAAGGTGAGCGGGATGAAGATCGTCGCGATGATCGTGAGCACCTTCATGATGTTGTTCATCCGGTTACTCACGCTCGAGAGGTAGATGTCCATGGTCCCCGCGACGATCTCCTGGAAGGTCTCCAAGATCTCTATCAAGTGTATGACGTGGTCATAGAGATCACGCAGGAAGAGCCTCGTCTCTTCGCTCACGACTGCGGCTCCTTCTCTTGAGAGCCGGTATATCATCTCGCGCATCGGCCACAGCGATCGGCGCAGAAAGAGCAGGTCACGCTTGAGCGCCTGGATCGTCACCATGGCGTCGGGCGCCGGGTCTGCGAGCACGGCCTCTTCGAGCGGCCCGATGCGTCCCTCTATTCCCTCGAGGAGGATGAAGTAGTGGTCCACGATCGCATCGAGCATGCAGTACGCGAGGTAGTCAGCCCCTTCACGCCGAACCCGTCCTTTTCCCGTGCGGATCCTGTTTCGAAGCGGGTCGAATACATCTCCGATGCGCTGCTGAAAGGAGATCACCAGACGGTCCATCACGATCAGGCTGATCTGTTCGGTATCGATCGTTTCGGCGTCGGCTGAATGGCGGACCATCTTGACGACGGCGTAGAGATACCCGTCGTACTCTTCGGCCTTTGGCCGCTGATCGGTGTTGACGATGTCCTCCTGCACCAACGGATGGATGCCGAAGCGTTCACACACCCGCGTGACGATCCCGACGTCGTGTACCCCATCCACGTTGATCCAGACGACGGCGGAATCGCGGTCCGGAACTCGCAGGTCTTCTGGATCGTTCAGCGTGCGTTCCGACCACTGGTGTTGATCGTACTCATACACGGTGACACATACCGCTCCATCGGCCTCTCCGATGTGAATCGGCGTTCCCGGCGGTAGCCCCGCCTTCTGCCTCCTTGGCGAGAGGATCTTCCTCATCGACTCCCTCCTCCGGACCCTGTCTCCATGTTAGTGATGCAACGCGCGCGGTACCCATCGCCGGCTACCACTGATACTTGAAAAAATTCGCTTCCCGGGCATAGGATCGCGTGAGCCCTTCGATCCGGCGCATCTCCTCCCGGGGCATCGGTTGGAGCTCCTTCGCGACGCGGACGTTCTCCTCGAGTTCCCGGATCTTCGAGACCCCGACGATCGCCGTCGATACCGGGTGGGACAGGGTGTAGCCGAGCGCTTCACGCATCGTCGAAACACCACCTTCGCGGAAGATCCGCCCGTCATACGCGCAGACCTTCATCGCGATAACGCCCATCTGCTTCGCCGTCGCCACCGGGAGTGCGTTGGCGATCATCGAATCATGGTGGACGTCGCCGGCGTTCAGCGAGAGCAGGACGCAGTCGAACGGGTAACGTTCCAGCGCCGAGGACAGCAGGGTGCTGTGTTTGTGAGCGGTGATCCCGATGTGACGTACCGAACCCTGTTCCCGCAGCTTCTCCATCGCCGCGATCGCACCACGCGTGTCGAGCGCGGCGTCCATATCCGCCTCGCTGTGGATTGCGTGCAGCTGGTAAAGGTCGAGGTGGTCGGTCTCGAGCCGACGAAGACTCTCCTCGAACTGCCGCATCGTGCCGTCGTACGTCCGGTCGTCGGTCTTGCTCGCGAGAACCACCTCCTCTCTTCGCTCCCGCATGACCCGGCCTATGTTCGCCTCGCTCTCCCCGTACTGGTGGGCCGTATCGATGTAGTTGATGCCGAGGTCGATCGCGCGGTGGACGATCGACTCCGCATGATCCGGATTCCGCGCCACGGCGATCGCGCCGCCGAGTCCGACGATACTGACCGCGAGTCCCGTTCCGCCGAGCCTGCGTCGGGGAAGGCCTGCGCCGACGTCGTTTCCACCGGCGTGCTCGTCGCGACCCTGCGCATGCGTCCGATCCGAGCTGCCGGAGCCGAGCAGGACGATTCCTGCCGCCGACGCCGCGGCTCCCGCGGCTCCCTTCAGGAAGTCGCGTCGGCTGACGCGGTCGATGGACAAAGGGCTTCTGGGCACAGCCATCCAAACTCCTGTTCACCAGATTCTCACAAACCGGTGCTCTTGTCACGACATGGCGGCGTGATTACCTTTTCCGACCGGTCGTTGGGCCGGTTTTTTCGTCTTCAAGGAGCAGGCATGAAAGAACGAGCCGAGGCGATGGTCCTCGCCTCCTTTGTGGCCGACTCCCACGCGTTGGGCGTTCACTGGATGGACGATACCAATGAGATCGCGTCGCGTCACGGGCGCGTCGACCGATTGCTGCCGGCCCCGCACGGATCCTACCTCGCCGGCAGACCCATGGGAGCCCAGACGCACTACGGGGATCAGACGATGCTACTCCTGCGGCATCTTACATCGCACCGAGGATTCGAGGTCGAGGCATTCTCCCGGGAGTGGCGGGAACGGATGGAGTCGTACGACGGATACCTCTATACCGCGAAAAAGGACACGCTCGAGAACCTGCACGCCGGTCGCCCCCGCATAGGCGTCGGGTCTGAGTCGGACGATCTGTCTGCCGCGGGACGGATCGCGCCGCTCGTGTACCTCTATCGCGACGACCGGAATCGACTTCTGGAGACCGCCCGGATCCAGGCGTCGATCACCCACCGGGCGCCCGAGGTGCCCGAGACGGCTGCGTTTCTCGCCGACGTCTCGTGGGTTGTGCTGAATGGAAAGACCCCGACGAGTGCGATCGCTGCGGTCACAGAGCGCGATCCCGAGTCGCGGGTCTCAGAGTTGTTTCAGAAGGGGATGGACAGCGTCGTCCGGGATACCCGCGAAGTCGCCCTCGAGTTCGGGCAGGGATGCTCAGTCGGATCGGCGCTGCCCCTTGCGATCCACCTGCTCGCGAAGTACGAGGGATCGTTGCGGGACGCGCTGGTGGAGAACGTCTCGGCTGGCGGCGACAGCGCCGCGCGCGGCATGGTCGTAGGCACGATCCTTGGGGCGTTTCACGGGCGTGATGCCATACCTGACGGGTGGATACAGGACCTGCGCAGCTTTCGCGAGATAAGCGTGCTCCTCGAAGATCTCGAGGCAACGCTGCAACGGCCATGAAAGGGGCGGTCGAAGCCGAATGAGAGCAGTACCTTATCGTCATGGTTTTCACCCGGAACAACCTGGATCGATCGCTGAGCCCCTACCTGCGGCAGCACGCCGAGAACCCCGTGTGGTGGCAGGAGTGGAGCCACGAGGCGCTTGCTTTCGCACGCGAATACGACCGAGTCGTCCTGGTCAGCGTGGGGTACAGTACCTGTCACTGGTGCCACGTGATGGCTCGGGAGGCCTTCAGCGACCCGGAATGCGCGCGCCTGCTGAACTCGCACTTCGTCGCCATCAAGGTCGACCGAGAGCAACGTCCCGATATCGACCATTACATGATGAGTTTCCTCGTCGCCACGACCGGAAGCGGCGGGTGGCCTCTGAATGTATTCATGACCCCGGATGCGCGACCATTCTTCGCGATGACCTACGCCTCTACCGAGCCGCGCCTCGACATGCCCGGATTCTCCGAGATCCTGTCCCAGATCATGAACTTCTACCGCGAGAAGGGCGCCGACGCGCGCGAGTTCAGCCTCAACGTTGATCACAGCCGCGTCGATAAGGCGACTCGCGACCTGCTGGAGACGCACGGCGGATCGGATTCCTCGCAGCCGCCGGTTGCGATGATTGGAGAGTCCGACGAGCGTGAGGTCGAACGCCTAGTGACCGAGCTCGAGCGATCGTTCGACACCGTCCACGCGGGGTTCGGTTCGGCGCAGAAGTTTCCACCCCATGCTTCGCTGCTTTTTCTGCAGCACGTTCACGCCGCCGGTTTGTCGGAACGGGCCGGACGAATGGCTGAGGATACGCTCAACGCGATGATGACTCGGGGCCTGCACGACCACCTGCAGGGCGGTTTCTTCCGCTACACGGTCGACCGCGAGTGGACGATTCCGCACTTTGAGAAGATGCTCTACGACCAGGCGATGCTGCTGTGGAACTACGCGATTGCGACGCGGCTCTTCGGCCGTGCCGGGTATCGTGAAACGGCCGCGGGGGTCTTCCGGGCACTCGAAGAGACGTTTCGGGTGGGAGACGGGTATGCCGGCGCCCACGACGCGGACACCCAGCATCGTGAGGGCGCGACCTACGTGTGGAAGCTCGACGAGATCGAGGGGCTTCTCGATGAAGAGGAGCTCGACGCGGCGCTTCGCGTGTTCTCGCTCTCGCGGGGAGGAAATTTCGAGTCACGCAACCATCTCGTGCGCATCATCGCGCCGGGCGTCCACGAGGACCGTCCGCAGGAGGCACGCCGCGCACCTGCCCCCGATCTCGTTGAGAGAGTTCGCCGACGTCTGCTCGCGGCTCGACGTGAACGTGAGCAGCCTGAACGCGACGACAAAATCCTCCTCGGATGGAACGCCCTGACCGGTTGCGCCCTGCTTGCCGCGCACCGCTACGCCGGCCTTGACGGTGCGCGGGAGCGCGCGCAAGAGCTTGCGGGATTCCTTGTGGACCGTTTCGTTCGTGACACGGTCGGGCACGCGCTCCTCGGCGATGAGCTGCAGGAGCAGGAGTTCCTGCGCGATGTGGGAGCGCTCCTCCTGTTCCTCGCCATGCTCGGTGAAGACGATGTTGACCTCGACCGGCGCTACGCTCCGGAGCGCGCCTTTCTGCGTGAGCGCCTGGGCCGACTGCAGAAGGACGACGTGTGGATGGAGAGCATCCCCCGCGACTTCCCGGCCGTACCCGCTGATCCGTTTGATCAACCGGTGCCCTCGGGGATATCACTCGCCTCGCACGCGCTCCTTCTCGAGCAGATACGAGACCATCAGCAATACCAGCCCCATTCATTCCTGGACGCTCATGCCCGCGGCTTCGCAAACCTCAGTGCCCTTGCGAGTCGAGGATACGTCTATGTCGTGGAGTCACCGCAACCGGTGCCCTGGGACGCGATACCGGTGAACAGCGTACAGGTCCACGGCGACGGCCGCACGAGCTGCTATCGCGGTGTGTGCTATCTGGGCCTCCCACCGAAAAAGATGGGGTAATACAGCTCACTGTGCTACCTTCTGCTTCGCCGGCACAACCGAAGGAGGCCCTGAAGCGATGACCGTACGAGTTCCCCGCGCCAAGAAGCTGCCATTGTCCAATTCCGGGACGCTTTCGCTCCTTCCGGTCGGTTGCGGGAGTTCATTCTCGAAACGGCTCTACCAGAACAACTTCCTGATCGTTAAGGGCGAAGACCATTGTATGATCGATTGCGGAACACGAACCCCGGAGGCGCTCTCAAAGCTCGGTCGTCCGGTTACCGATATCGAGAACTGGCTGATCACGCACAGCCACGCGGACCACATCGGCGGGCTCGAGGAAGTGATGCTGATGAACCGCTACGTGGCACGGAAGAAGCCGACGGTGGTGATCAACGCCGAGTACCAGGAAGTGCTATGGAACTCGTCGCTGAAGGGCGGCAGTGAGCCGAACGAGATGCATGACGGCGTCGGGCTGCAGTTCGGCGATTTCTGGCGTATTCGACGACCGACGTGGCTATCCGGCTACCCTCGTGAAACCGCTCACACCGTCCTGGGCTCGATCGATATCAAGACCGTTCGAACGCACCACTTCCCGGAACAGGCATCCGACTGGACCGACAGCGCCTACAGCGTAGGCGTTATCCTGGACGATCGCATCCTCTTCACCGGCGACACGCAGTTCGACCCGGATCTCCTCGCCGATTACGACAAGCTCTTCAACTTCGAGTACATCTTCCACGACGTGCAGCTCATGAAAGGCGGCATCCACGCCTCTCTCGACGAGCTCTGTACGCTGCCCGCGTCGCTGAAGCGGCGCACGTTTCTCATGCACTACCCGGACGGCGCGGACGCGCAGAGGACGCGCATCAAGTCCGAGGGCTTTTTGGGGCTTGTTCGGCAGGGAGCCTTCTACATCTTCGACTGAGACCGCTTGTGTGATTCACAGGCGCGGTAGCTTGTCGAGCATCTCCAGTCGCCGTGCGGCAGCTTCATCGGGAAAGTTGGCATCGGTGAACGGCGCACGATCGAACCGACAGGCAGGTTCAACGACGCGAGGGTCCCGCTGTCGAACCAGCTCTTCTTCGAGCATGCCGGCGAGACGACGGCGCACCTGCTCGTGCGCAGGATCGTGCGCAAGGTTCCGCATATGATGAGGGTCCACGCGAAGGTCGTAGAGCTCTTCCCCGCTGCGTTTCCCGAAACCGACTTCGAAGATCGACCGTACCAGCGGCTCATCCCGATGGTGGATCATCCACGCCTTCGTCGGGCCCGCGTCGAGGTCCGCGTACGCGACGAAGGTGTCGTGCTCGAGCTCCTCGTAGGCTGGAGGAGTAACACGGGGGTCATCGAGACCGCGGGGGTCACCCATGGGCCACCGGTCGGGCGCGTGGTTTCGGATGTAGAGATGCGTTCGTGTGCGAATCGCCCGCTGCGGATACGGGAGGTTCCACTCTCTCGCGGTGGCCACATGGCGCTCGCGCCCCGTGACCACACTGATGCGTTCAGGGTCGACCTGTCCGCCCGACTCGGATGTCATCACCGGCAGAAGGCTCTTCGCCGGCATTCCATCAGGCGGATGGATCCCCGCCGCGTCGAGAAACGTCGGCGCGAGATCCATGAGGTTCACCATATCGTCCACTACCCGTCCGGGCGGTACCATCCCCGGCCATCGTGCGATGAGGGCAACCTCGCACCCGATGTCGTAGAGGTTGCACTTCGCTCGGGGGAACCCCGGAATCCCGTGATCGCCGCTGACGACCACCAGCGTGTCATCGAGCTCACCGTACTCTTCGAGGACGTCGAGCAGTACGCCGAGTCCGCGGTCGACCGCCATGCACTCGCCAAGGTAGTCACAGATATCTTCACGCACCTCGGGAACGTCGGGGAGGAACGGTGGTACGTCTCCCGCGAGACGATCCGGGTTGAGCCCCCACAGCCTAGCGCCGGATCCCCTTTTCCACTCGCGATGCGTATTCGTCGGTCCCCACCAGTAGCAGAACGGTTGCGTGCCGCCGGGACCGTCGCCACGCTCGTCGAGAAAGGCCGCAAAGTTCCCGCGCACTTCATCGTCGAGCGACTCCTTCGCCTGTTCGACCCCGCCGGCCTGCTCTACTCGTTCGCAGGCCGTGAACGAGTACTGGTTGAACCCGATGCCGGCCGGCTCGTAGCGGCGCGAGGCGCCGCCGTATGGGTCGTCGCGCGGCGTGCCCGGAGACCAGACCTTGTAGGTGAAACCTATGTGGTACCCTGCATCTTCGAGCATGAAAGGGTACGACGGAACCGATCGATCCCACACCGCCCCCTGCAGTATCGCTCCGAGCCCGGTCTGCCAGAAGTAGCGGCCCGAGAGGACCGAACTGCGGCACGGCGTGCAGGTGGGCGCGGGAACGAAGGCGTTGGTGAAGCGTACCCCTTCGGCGGCCACACGGTCCACGTTCGGGGTCTTGACGTGGGCGCTCAGCGCAGCCGCCGCCGGAGGCGGCTGCCCGCCGTCTTGATGTCCGATCAGGCCGGACTCGGCGTAACAGCCGGCGTAGCGCCCCCAATCGTCGGCGAACGCAAAGAGGATATTCGGTTGCTTCACGTCGTCGTGTCTCCGTCCTGGAGGTAGCGAAGAACCGGGACCGTGGGCGATCCGACTTCCATCACGAGAGGAAAAGACTCTTTGTCGAGCCAGACGGTTTCACCGTCAACCTGCATGGGAATCCTCCGGTCGTACGTGATCGTCACCCGCCTTGCCGCTCGCATCGTGACGTTTCGTTCGTGTACGTGTCTTCCTTCGTAGAAGAGGCGCTTGAGCCTGATCTTCCCGACGAGCCCGAGCGGCTCGATTGCGCAGAAGTTTTCCTCGCTCGGCAGCACGAGTTTCCCGCCGCCGTACTGCCGGTAACCCGAAACTCCGAACGCCAACAACAGAAACGTACGCTGAAGCCGTTCCTCCTGACCGTCTTCATCTTCAAGGTCAACGATCATCTCCGAGGCGCCGATGATCCGCTCGTAGAGGAGGGTCATGACGTCGGCGATAGGCTTGTAGAGATCACCGGCGAAGCGTCGTTTGAGCCGGTTGGTCAGGTACGCGACGTACGCATCGAGCCCGATGCTCGCGATGTTGTACCCGCGGTGAACCGGCATGTCGCTGGGTGTGATCGTCAGTTGACCCGTTCTCGAGGGTCGTGCGTGACCGAGCAGAAGCTGAACCGCCGTCTCAAGAGTCGGCGCGTCGGCCCCGTCGTTCCCGGTTCCAAACGGAAGACGCACGAAGAAGAGACTCTCCTGCCTGTCGCGGAATGCCTCGTCGGTCGTCCGGCTTGCTGCGTGTAGCTCGGTGTATGCCGAAAGCGCCTCCCCGTGCGTACCGTCTCCACCCACGGTCACGATGAGGTGGATACCCTGCACCGGATGGGAGAGGACCCCTTTCGCGATCAGGCGCGCGTGACCAACGTAGTGCGTAACATGGAAGCGCAACTCGAACTCATCGCTTGCTCCGCGCTGCAGCCGATCTTCACCCGTCAGCACGTCGGTCAGCCTTCGCAGCCGCTCGACGGCGGCGGCCGCACGCTGCTCCGTGGACAGCCTGCCGGCGGCGAAGTTCACGATGACATCGGCGGTGATGTGCTGCCCGGGGAAAAGCGCACTGTGACCCATGATACGTTCGAGCTCGTGCTCGAGCTCAGACAGCAGTTCCAGCATCAGGCGCCCTCCCCGGCCAGCGTCACCGCCAGGCTGTAGACATCACGTACGCCGTCGACGAGCACGCCGCCCATCCCTATCCCGAGCGCCGGGCCGATGTCGACGTCGTACCGGTCGCCGACGCTGACGAGCGCCTCCGGAGGGTAGCCGAGCACCCGCGCCGCGTACAGAAAGGGCTCCGGATCGGGCTTCGAGCGCTTCGTCGTGTCGAGCCCGACGACACGGCCAAACAGGTCATCGACCCCCAGCGCTTCGAGTGTGGCCTTGCCAACACGCTCGGGATTGTTCGTGACGGCGATGATCCGGAACCGCTCCCGCAGTGCCGCGAGCGCGGCGCGAAGCCGCGGATCACGGTCGAGGAACCGCTTGGGCCTTATGAGCTCTTCGCGCCACGCTACACTCGTCTCCATTCGGATGCCGAGCGCGGCGAACGCGTTCCCCAGACTCTGACGCACGCCGTGCTCCCGCTCGTACTCGTCGCGCCAGGCCTCGACCTCATCTCGTGTCGAGTGGGCCGACGAGGCGCGTTCCTGCGCCAGGCGCTCGATGAGCACGTCGACCTGGTGACGGGCGTACGCATCGTGGTCGTAGAGCGTCTTGTCGATGTCGAAGACGATGCCGCGGATAGGGTTCGGCAGCGTGTACACCTGCATCGCAGAACCCTACCATGCAAACGCCGGTTGCGCCACCGAGCAATGGTGACGAAGCGCGTACGCAGCGGTACCTTCTGCCGGGTGAACGCCGAGTTTCACTACTACACGATTGGATATCTCGCCCGCGAAGCCGGGTTTTCCGACGACGATGCATTCGTTCTCGCCTACTCGTCGCAGTACCTCGATAACGCGCTTGTGTGCTATGAGGTAGAGCATCGCAGGGGTACCTACCTGACGCTCGTGACCCATCATTTCGGGTTCTGGGACCAGGAACAGGAATGGGCCGTCTGGATACCCTTCCACTTCTACCCCGCCGCGAATACGGTCGTGTCGCCCCCGCGTCGGGACCGCAGAACCAATCCGCTGGATGTGCAACCGAACTCGGACCCGGCGAAGCAGATGCTTGTCGCGGCACTCAAGTCACGCAACCTCTACCGGATAGGGATCGCGTTGCACACCTATGCCGATACCTGGGCGCATCGTGGCTTCTCCGGACGCAACGAATCGTGGAACCGGATCGATCCCGATTCGCCGGTCCCGCCGATTGGGCATGCGCAGGCGCTCCGCGACCCGGATGCCGTGGACGCGGTCTGGCACGATCCGCGCCTCGAGCCTCCGCACGACCGCGTCGACAACCGCGAGCGTTTTCTCCTCGCGGCAGGCAGAATCTACCGGTATCTGGCGACCTATAATCGCCGTAGCTTCGCCGATGAAGCGGCCGTTATCGCGCGCCTCGACGAGGTTCTCGGGCCGGCTGAATACGCAAGCGACTCCCGTGCGGAGAACTTCATCATCGAATGCTCGATCGAACGGTTCAGCCGGCTGCGCTGGCGCAAGGAGGCGTTCGATCCACCGGCCGGATGGTCTGAGACGGCCTTCGAAGTCGAGCTCGAATCGACGTTCGACAAGCTGAGTTGGCTGAAGGATGAGCTGCTACACCGCAGCAAGGTCGTTCGGCGCCGGCCGATGGTCGCGAAGGAGACCTTCTTCGCCTCGCACCTCTACCGCTGGGATCAGGCGGCCCGCAGTCACCTGGCCGCCTGCCGGGAACAGCTCACGGCGCTCGGTCTTCGCGGGTAGCCCGCGACCGGAGACTGCGAAGCAGCTTCATGTAGGGCTCGGTTTCGACGCGGCTGGAATCGACGCCACACTCGCGAAAGAACTCCTCGATCCGCTGCACTGCGGCCTCGTGGCTCGCGTCGTCAGGGCGTTCGTCCATGGATTCGACTTCGAGAAAGTCCCCGAGCTCCCGGACGTGGACGAGCTCGATGACCAGACCGTCGCGCTCGAACTGCAGGCCCTCTTTGATCTTGGCGAACTCGGGCTCGAGCCCGATGCGCTGCATGAGCTCCACAAAGGCTTCCCCGTCGTCGAGGCGAAACTCGCGCTCGACGTTTATCTCCGCCTGCCGGTGCCGACGCTTCCGCTTGAAGGTCACGGAGGCGCCCTGCCCGTCCACTCGAAGGCGAAACCCGCGCGGCGATCGCCGGTCGTCCGCGGACGGTTGCGCGGACGGTTGCGCGTCTATCAGGAAGTAGCGGTCCTCCTTGCGAAAAGGGCGAACGAAGACGGTTCGGCTGCGAAGGGTCCTCTCCATCGCATCCCAATTGTCCACCCACGCCTTCATCTCGACTTCGTACGCCATGCGCGATCCTCTCGCCCGCAGTATACTGATCCTTGGCGTCGGCAGACAGGGCGAGGACGAAGCGGTCGCTGCCGGTAAAAAAGCGTCTCTTCGGTCTATATTGGTGGGCACGACCGCGATTTCCGGTAACACTTTCGCGGATCGATGGTGTTGTATGAGAAGGCTGGCAAACCTCAGCAAGGAGACGATATGAGACGTGCAACGAGAGGAATCTTCCGCGTGATCGCCCTGGCAGGCATCGCGGCAATCGTGCTCGCCGCGTGCGAGATCCACGTGTACGGCCCTACGCAGCCGGAACCGGTGGACCTGTCGATCGAGCTGGTCTGGAGCAACAGCGACGTCAACCTCGATCTCTACCTGACCTATCCGGATCCCGAGACGACGACGGTTGAATTCGGGGTGCCGGTCTACTCGAGCATCCAGGACGCCTACGATGCGGCCACGCTGAACGGCGAGCCAGGCTTCTTCCCCGAGGACGGGAGCGCGAACCGGGCTCGGGTTCACGCCGGCGACCGCAGAAGCGCCGATGAGAACGTCGTCTTCGAGGCGCCGGGAAGCCGCACCGAGATCATCCGGGTCTACGACATCCCCTTTGAGTACGGGACGCTCGTC
>SLST01000095.1 GCA_007130265.1 Spirochaetales bacterium | reverse complement strand
CTCTTTGACTCCATCCCGCGCCTCGACACCGACCAGCCGCTTCGACCAATCTCCGGTTCAGTACCAGACCCGTTCCTGGAGACGACTGGATGCCCGTTCAGAGACCGGTGTCCGTCCAGGTTCGATGCGTGCGATTCGGATGCAGTACCGGCCCTCGTTGAAGTGAGACCGGGGCACTCCGCGCGCTGCTATTTGCACAGCGACGCGACAGAAGAGGATACCGAGTGAGCGATACCGTTCTCAAAATCGACGGGCTCTGCAAACACTTTCCCATTCGCAAGGGATTCCTTGGCCGTCAGACCGGTGCGGTCAAGGCGGTCGATGGGGTAGATTTCCACGTCGGGAGAGGAGAGATCTTTGGCCTGGTGGGCGAAAGCGGGTGCGGCAAGTCGACGATCGGCCGCGCCATACTCCGGGCTTTCGACATAACGTCGGGACGTATCGTCTACTCTCCGCAGCCTCACGTTGAGATCGAGCTGGGAACCATGAACGAAGCCGAGCTGCGGCCACTTCGCAGAGAGCTCCAGATGATCTTCCAGGACCCGTACTCTTCGCTGAATCCCCGCATGACGGTCAGCGAGATAATCGGCGAGCCTCTGCGCCTGAACCGGCTGATGGACAGCGCGCAGATTCCCGAAGAGGTGAGACGACTGTTGCGGGACGTCGGTCTCAACCCATCTCACATGAATCGTTACCCCCACGCGTTCAGCGGCGGCCAGCGACAGCGGATAGGCATTGCGCGGGCATTAGTCATGAAGCCCAGATTCGTAGTCGCTGACGAGGCCGTTTCGGCTCTCGATGTCTCCGTTCAGGCGCAGATTCTCGAGTTGCTGCTCGAGCTCAAGGCCCAATACTCCCTCTCGTACCTGTTCATCTCTCACGATCTCAGCGTGATCAAGTATTTGTGTACCCGTGTCGGGGTCATGTACGTGGGCAAACTGGTGGAGGTCGCCTCGCGTGATGACCTCTTCAGCCGGCCTCTGCATCCGTACACGCAGGCGCTCATCTCTGTGGTGCCCATTCCCAACCCGCGCATGCGCACACGATTTCGTCTGCTCGAAGGCGAAGTGGCCAACCCTGCGGCGCCACCGTCCGGATGCTATTTCCATCCAAGGTGTCCATTTGCGAAAGAGATCTGCCGAGACACCGAACCGGCGCTTCGAAATGTCGTTGCCCAAGGAGATGATGAGCACATGGTGGCGTGCCATTTCGCGGGTGAGGTAGGTGTGTAGCGAGGACCTGTGTCTGAACTCAGACGCAGTCGGTAAGTAATTGGCACCGCAGGGTGCCTCAGGAGGTGTCCCATGAGGATGCGATGGGTAGTGGTGATGGCCGCGCTGGCGGCCGTCGGAATGGTGGTTTCTGCCGGAGGGCAGCCGGAGGACGAGCCGCCTCCGCAGGCGCGAATCGGCGAGGCTCAGCTCGCGCTCACGGAGTCTCCGCTGCTGACGGAGATGGTTTCGCGCGGAGAGCTACCGCCGCTCGAGGATCGGATACCTTCCGACCCGCAGGTTATCTCCGTCCAGGGGAGTCTGGGTGGATACGGTGGACGCCTCAGGTCGCTCGCTCCCGACCCTGAAGGAGATTATCCAGAGTTTGGCTGGCTCAACACGCACGGCATTGCGCAATACGATGAAGAGTTCAACTTGGTACCTACGGTGTTCTCCTCGTGGGAGATGTCCGGAGATTACCGGGTTTTCACGTTCTTCATGCGCGAGGGAATGAAGTGGTCGGACGGGCATCCGTTCACGACACGCGACGTTCAGTTCTGGTACGAGGATATCATCCTGAACGAAGAGCTGACTCCCACGCTTCCGCTTGCCTACGCGCCCGGGGGAACGCTGTTCGAACTGGAGATAGTCGATGAGTACCGGTTCCAGATGAGGTTCGCCGGACCGTACCCACGGTTCATCGACTTCCTGCATAGCGCCGCCGTCTGGGCGCCGTATCATCACCTCCGGCAGTTCCATACGAACCACAACGATGCAGTGGCGGATCTCGCGGCTGACGAGGGGTACGACAACTGGCGCGATCTCTTTGAGGCTCATGCAGAGACCGGAGTCCAGCAGACGGACATGGACACCCCGGTGGTGAATACCTGGGTACTCGAGGAGGTCGATTCGGCCGGCAATCGGTATTACGTTCGCAACCCCTACTTCTTCAAGGTCGATGAGGCGGGGCGGCAACTCCCCTACATCGATTACTTCGACCGCATACTGGTAGAGAACAACGAGGTACTGAACGCTCGAGTTATCTCAGGTGATACGACTCACGCAAGCTGGTTCATCACTATGGCGAATTACCCGTTGCTGAAGAGCGAAGAGGTTCGAGGCGGCTACACAGCGGGACTCTATCCGGACGCACGGGCGTCAGAGTTTGGGTTCGTCTTCAACTACACGCACCAGGATCCGGTTCTTCGCGAGATCTTCAACGACCTCAGGTGGCGGCAGGCCGTGTCCCACGCGATCAACCGCGAGGAGATGAACGAGATCCAGTTCCTGGGCCAGGGAATCCCAAGGCAGCCGATCATGGATCCGGGCGCATCGTTCTATGGAGAGGGCATCGACCAGTACTACGTCGAATACGATGTGGCACTGGCAAACCGGCTTCTCGATGAGATGGGTCTCGAGTGGGACTCGGAAGGGCAGTGGCGGCTTCGACCGGACGGCCGGCCTATCCGCGTCAACATGGAGTTCTGGGCCGGGAGAGGAACCTGGGCGCAGAGCGGCGAGCTGATCAAAGGCTACTGGGAGGATATTGGCGTGGACCTGTCGCTGACTCCTCGTGAGCGAGGCCTCTACCAGTCGCGACTGCTCGCGAACGAAAGCGACATGGGCGTCTGGGCTATAGGCGGGTCGTCTGAAGCCTACTCGCGACAAGCGGATCCCATCAGGTACCGTCCACCGTGGCATTGGCCACTGAACACCCCGCTCGGCGGCGTACGGTGGTGGGAATGGTACGAGTCCGGAGGAGACCGGGGCGAGGAACCACCCGCCGAGATCCAGAGGCTCTACTCTGTAGTGGATCAGTGGTTGGACGAACCCCGCGGAACGGAGCGCTACCTCGAGCTTGGACGCGAGATGCTTCAGATCAACGCGGAGAACGCCTGGCTGATCGGCACGATCGGTCTCGTCCCTCGGGTCGCGGTCTTCGACAACCGACTCAGGAACACTCCTGCGCCGGGCTCGCTCCTGAGCGTGGAGTACGGAATGTACGAGCCGTACCGCGCAGAGCAGTGGTTCTTCGGCGAATAAGCCGTTTTGGCCGAGCCATCCCGGGCACAGCCGGGATGGCAACGGCCGGTCCTCCCTGAGGTGGAGCGAGTAGCATGGCCAGGTTCATAGTCAAAAGGATATTGCTCTTCATACCGACCCTCTTCGTGATATCCATCGTCGTATTCATACTCATACAAGCTCCGCCGGGAGACTATCTGACGATACTGATTACCAACATGCAGGAGAGCGGCCAGATCGTT
>SLST01000372.1 GCA_007130265.1 Spirochaetales bacterium | reverse complement strand
GGTACGGCGACCATTCGGTTTCGTCCTCGAGCACTTCAACTTCGACTTCCGCCACGAGTCGTCCTACGTGCACGTACTTGGTTTTCCTTCTTTTTCACGGGTTCCTCCGTGTAAACGTCTCGTCCCACCTGACAGGGTCCGGCCGGTATGCGGCAACCAAACGGCCGGCGCCGGGCTTCCGAGCTCGGTTTCCACATTCGGGGATCTGGGCGCATCCCCGCTCGCGCGGGGAGTCAGGGGCGGAGACCGTTACGCGGTCACCCGGTACTCATGCTACGTGCTCCTGCGGATCTCCCGTTCATCGTAGAGTTGATCGATCGCGAAGCTGCGATAGGTCCCGCTCCGAGATTCTGATGTTCACGTTCTTGCGTTTCTGGCTCTCTTGCGCAATTCGTCGAACCTTGCTCTCCGTCTCGACGATCTGCTGCTCTTCTTCATCGAGTTGGAAGATGTCCTTCATTGCTCACCTCCGTAGCTTTGGGGAGCTTCCGGCTCGGATAGGCCGTCTTCAAGATCTGCTGGTTTCCGCCTCGTTCCACCGAACCACGGTCGGGCCTACACCCATAGGATACAAACCCATATCGCGATCAGTCGTGAGTCGACTACGGATGCGGCCGCGGTGACGGCATCGCCAGGGGACCGCGCGGGGAGTCGGGGGGCGATGAGGACTGCGAAGAAATGGCAGGCCATCCTCCTATCCGATCGTCAGATACCCGGCATCTTCATCCTCAAGGAACGCCGTGGTTTAGCGACTGTCCAGCGAGCAGATTCTGGTCGAGCAGGAGACTCATTCCCGCGGGATCGAGACCATTCTGCGTTCTCGATCGGCGGCGAACTGAAGGCAGGCGAGGATGTCCTCGTGCTCGAGATCCGGGAAGTCTTCGAGGATCTGCTGCTCGGTCATACCCGACGCGAGGTACTCAAGGACATCGTAGACGGTGATGCGCATGCCGCGGATGCACGGTTTTCCACTGCGCTTGCCGTCTTCGATCGTGATGCGATCCAGATGATCCTCATGGCTAGTCTACGTCGGGAAGCACCCGGCGTCAGTTGCCGGAGGCTGAGGCTGAGACAACCGGCTAAGAGGCACTTCGCCTTCCAGGTGTCTTTTGCTGGACGACGATCAGTCAGTGGTCGTCCTTTATTTCGACAGATTGGAGCCGAGATCGCTGAAGACGTCGCTTGCTTCACGAGTAGTGGGGCGAGTCTAGTCGTAGGCGCGAACCCTGGTGCGGATCTCCTGATCCCAGATTGCATCGACCTCGGACGTCTTCGACCCTTCGGCCTGCTCGAGTATCCGCTTGGCGAGAGCCGGTTTCTGGTCGGGCGATCGCCGGTTGCGAAGTGCCCACGCGGACAGCCAGCTCCTGCTGCGTGAGGTTATGCCGCTGGCGCAGCTCTATCACCTCTCGTGCAATCGTGAACTCTTCCTCGAGTTCGTCATACTCACGTTTGAACGCGTCTTCATTGAGTTGCTCGTGGAGAGAATCCTCGTACCTGATAGCTTTCATTCTTCACTCTCCAGCACGGCCATCCTCAGTCGCATAGCCTTCTCGTGCGGCATGAGCAGGAAGCGCGCAGAGCTTGAGATGACGGCTGCAGAAGAGTATGCTGATGATGATGAGCACGATCACAAAGGCCGAGATACTGAGTCTAAGCGTACCTGAGCGCATACAGCTCGCAGAGGATATATGGGACACCATAGCCGAAGTACCGGAGGCGATTTCGCTCTCTGACGGCGCGAAGGCTGAGCTCGACCGCCGACTTGACGCCTATCACAAGAATCCAACCGCGGGTTCTCCATGGGAGGCGGTTCGCCGGAAGATCAGAGGCCAGGCGTGAGCCGCGAGTTGATCATCCGGCCCGAGGCCGAGGCTGAGATAACCGAAGCGTACGACTGGTACGAGGCTCGTTCGCGTGGGCTTGGCGCGAACTTTTTGTTATCCGTCTAGGCTGTCGTGCGGGCGGCCGCCCGAAATCCGCTGCAGTTCGCCGTTGTCCACCGCGGCATCCGTCGCGGGCTCACATAGCGCTTTCCCTACCAGGTGTTCTTTCTGGACGACGATCAGAGAGTGGTCGTTCTTGCTGTCTTGCATGCGAAACGAAATCCGGAGCGCTGGAAAGACCGGATGTGAGATTGACGGGAGCCCGAGCGAGTTCTCGGCATCGCCGCGAATGAGCGCGACGTCCATGTGCCAGGCGCGTTCCCTTCGCCTCCCTCCCCTTCTCGTATATGCTTCCAGATACCACCGAGCACGCCATGAACGACCCACTCCCCCTCCTCCTCTCAACCCTCCCCCCGAACACCGGCAAGCGAATCGGCGACTCCCTCTGGCTCCACGCCTCCGCCGTCGCCCCCGGAGCCCTGGCCGCCGTGCGTAAGCTCTTCACCACCGACCACCCCGTCCCCCTCGACGACCTGGTAATCCGAATCGATCAGCGCAAGCACCGCATCGCCCACCTCCACTACGCCGGATTCCTCACCACAGCCCATCCGCCGCTCTGCTGTTCGGCGCTCATCGACACCGTAGGCGAAACGGTCACGCTCCGCTCGTTCGCCTCCCGATCGAATCGCCCCATCCTCCACCGCAAGGAACTCCTTGTCGCCGGTACCCACGAGGCCTACAATGAGTTCGCCGCGCTTACCGCGGAGGAGGAGCGCCTTGGACTGCTCCGCGACAAGCGCCGCATCGGCTGGTCGGGCTACTGGGGAGACCTCCTGCGAGACCGAGGGCTGGAGATAAAAGGACACGAGATCCGTGAGCTGCGAACCAACGATTGACCGAGCAAAGACAGCGCTTTCGCGCAACAACTTCTCACGCCCGGTGCAGCACCTGCTCGAATCGGGGCTGCTCACGAAGAAGCGGTCGTTCTTCGACTACGGCTGCGGCCGCGGCGACGACATCGCCGGGCTCGCCGAGCTTGGTTTCCATGCCTCCGGATGGGATCCGGCCTATCACGCGAATCGCGAGCGGGTCCCGGCGACGATCGTGAATCTCGGGTTTGTCCTCAACGTCATCGAGGACCCGGCCGAACGCAGTCTCGCGCTGCGTCGAGCGTGGGAGCTCACGGAAGAGGCGCTCATCGTCTCGGTTATCTCAATCTGGGAACGCCCGAAGCAGGGTCTCGAGCAGTTCGCCGACGGTCACCTGACCCAGCGGGGCACGTTCCAGCGCTACTACGAGCCCGGCGAGCTCAAGGGCTACGTCGACGAGCTTCTCGGAGTGGACGCGCTGCCGTGCTCACCAACGAGTGTTTTGTGCTTCAAGGACGCGGACCTCGAGCAGGAGTACCTCGCGCGCGCCGAAGGAGGCGGGGGACTCGCGATCCCACCTCCGAGCCATCCGCTGCGCAAGAGCCGGCTGAGTCAATGCATTGAATCCTTCAGAAGCGATCATCCTGACGAGTGGGACAAGCTCGCAGGCATAGTCACCGATCATGCCGCTCCGCCACCGCTTGCGGTCCTCACCGCGCACGAAGAG
>SLST01000388.1 GCA_007130265.1 Spirochaetales bacterium | reverse complement strand
TGTAACAGGTAAAACAGTAAAAACTCAATTAATGAAAGGTGTGGAACGATGAAAAGCAAAAACATTCTAATTATGGCGTTGATCACAGCGGTTGCCGGCATGGCATCGGCCAATCTGGTTCTCAACGGCGACTTTGAAGACGGCACGACCGGCTGGAATCATAGCTGGGGAGTATGGCGTGAGTACAACGGAGAAACTGAGAGCCACATGATGGTCTTTGAAAACGGTGGCGGAGGCGATATAGATTTGCGGAGCGATTTGTTTGCGGTTTCTGCGGGTCTCACATTGTATTACAGCTTCAATTCCGGCATCTGGCAGGAAACCTCGCCAGGCGATGCGCCTACATTCCAGATTAGGTTTTTCAATGAACTTGGGGACGCGGAAGGCGGTTTCGTAGGCGAGGTTTGGGTCGACATTCTTAGAACCGAAAATGACTGGGGGACCCTTTCGACCCTGAATACGGGAATGGCCACGGCGCCGGAAGACGCGGCGTATGCGGACGTGGTTTTCCGTGCCGGTTGGCCTCACGGCTGGGAAGGCGGCTTCAGGATCGACAATGTCTCGGTAGTTCCCGAACCGGCGACATTGGCCTTGCTCGGCCTTGGCTCGCTGGGACTGCTGCGCCGCAAGCGCGCCGCGTAAGCAATGCAAAACATGGGGATGGGGAGCCTGATCTGTTTCAGGCTCTCCTGACCTTAAATCCTTACATTAGGGAGACTGTTATGAAATTACTAATGAGTTGTGCAGCGGTGTGTCTGCTGCTTGTCGGGACGGCGACAGCAGACATCAATAACCTGGTCACAAACGGCGATTTCGGAGACGGCACACAGGCTTGGTTTACGGGGGGGACATTTGACGGTTTTGTGGCACTCAACGAAGTAGACGGTAACCATTTTATGTATCTTGAGAACGGTGGTGATGCCGACCCGAATGTTCCCACTGCAGATCTTCGCAGCGAACTGTTTGCAGTTCCTTCAAATAGCGCCGTGAAGTACAGTTTCGATTCGGGCATCTGGCAGGAGACGACTGAGACCCTTTATCCGGTTTTTCAGGCCCGGTTCTTTGACGCCGAGCAGGCGTTCATCGGCCAGGAGTTTGTGCCCATCGCCAGTCTTGCCGATGATTGGGACGGCATATCCACTCCTAACAGCGGCTGGGTTGTGCCGGCGGTCGGTACGGCGTATATGGATGTAGTCTTTTCGTCAGGTATTGTTAACGACTGGCAGGGCGGCGTTCGCATCGATAATGTTTCGGTGGTCTCCGAAAACCTGGTGGACAATGGCAATTTCAGTGTGAACGGACAGGCTTCTTTGGCAGGCTGGGACACTGCAGCAACCGGCGGCGGCATTGTTCGCACGTGGGAAGAAGGCGGACGACAATATATGAACCTTGACTGGGGCAGCGACTCTGCTTCCAGCGCGGCCGCCACCAGCAATATATTCGCGGTGCCTGCGGGTGGAACACTAAATTACAGCTTTGATTGGGGCGCCTGGATTACAAATGGACAGGGCTGGTTTGAGTTGCGGTATTACGACGCAGACCAGGCTCTCATTGACAACGCGGGTGTTGCCTTTGCTTTGACCCACACAGGGTTTGCTTGGCAAGACGGCCAGAGCGGCACCTCCGATGTGCCGGCACATGCAGCGTTTGCCGATGTCCGTTTCAGCACGGGGCTTCTCGATGACTCAGATACGGGACTGAATATCGACAATGTGGTTGTGCTCGTTTCTCAGGCTCCGACCGCTTGGAGTCCGACGCCTGAAGACGGCGCCATCGATGTTGGATCCACCAGCCTGGACGGCGATTCGGTAACGGTTGATTTAAGCTGGATGACCGCCAAACCCGCCGGCGATCCGAATATTTTAACGCATTATCTGTATATGAGCGATGCCGATGGTTCAACGTTGAGCTTGATCGACAGCATTCCTGTTGACGGGCCTGCGGGGCAAGCGACAATCACAAACCTGGCTTTTGACAGTGCATATCTGTGGCGTGTTGACCAGAGCGTTGAGGATAGCGAACCCCAGGACGCCGAAACCATTCAGGGGCCGGTATGGTCGTTCAGGACGGTTACCAGCCTGGTCTTTTTGACACAGCCGCAGGATGTTCTTGCGAATGTCGGCGACAACATCTCATTTATGGTCGAGGCTGACACGCCGCAGACAATTACCTATCAATGGTATAAGTCGGCTGATGCGATCATCGATACGGCTGTGGATCAACCGATCGGTTCGCCCAGCGCCAATGGCGAACTGACGCTCAGTAATGTTCAGGCCGGCGACGAAGCCTATTATTACTGTGAAGTCGAGATAATCGACACCGGCACCAAGCGCTATTCCGATATGGTGACGCTGGGCGTTCGCCGCCAAGTGGCCCACTGGACGCTGGATTTGGCCGACTATGCCGTGGTCGGCGAGGACGCCTTTTATCTGGACAGCTCCGGTGAAAGCAACGATGCTTTTGTCGGCGGCGATCCGACCTTTGTGGGTGGAATTGTTACGGGCGATCAGAATCCGGACAATCTGCTGGAAAACGGCGCCGTTCAGATCGCCGAGGCCAGCGGCTGGGCGGATGTTGGATCGTGGAATCCCCTGGAATTTTCCGGCCAGTTTACGGTCAGCACATGGTTCAAGTGGACTGAGGATGCCGCAGTGGACTGGAATGTGATCCTTTCCAAACGCGACGGGTGGACCTCGATGAATGATAATATGTTCCAGATCCTTCTCGCCGGTCCTTCGCAATCCGTTACAATGGGCTCGTTTGGAGCCGGATTCATTGCAACGGCCGACGATGTCGTTGAGCCGGGGACGTGGCATCATCTCGCCGTAACGTACGCCGCCGGCCCTGCCCGCATCTATCTGGATGGTGAAATGGTTGCCGAAGTGGACGACTACGGCATGGCGAACAAGACCGACGCAACGTTCTGGATTGGACGCAACAACGATCCAGGCGAGCGTTTTGACGGCGTTCTGGATGACATGCAGATCTTCAACTATGCCCTGGATCAGATCGCGGTGGTGGATCTGTATAACGCCGAGACCGGCGAGACGATTTGCCTGTGGGATGATCGTCCCGCTGCGGATCTTTCAGGCGACTGCAAGGTCGGCCTTGAGGACTTCGCGATAATGGCGGCCGAATGGCTTGAATACAATTGGTATCCGTTTGTACCATAATTCGGCTTTCTTTAAAAATTGGAGTTCCGGGGATCACCTCGGAACTCCAATTCATTATATGTATATGGAACGGTCGCGAAGATGAACAGACTTATGGGGTACTTGGTGTTTCTGATGGCCATCGCCGCCGTACAGGCGGATACCAATCTCATCGTCAACGGTGATTTTCAGGATGGCTTGACCGGCTGGTATAGAGATTCAACGCAGACAGCGTCTGTGTGGCGCACCGAAAATCCGCGGTACAGCGGCAATCATATTATGTATCTCGAAAACGGCGAAGGGGGAAAGGCTTATCTTTATACCGCCCTCTTTGAGGTTCCG
>SLST01000509.1 GCA_007130265.1 Spirochaetales bacterium | reverse complement strand
TCCAGCCGACGGCCTCGTTCGGGGTGTTGACGGCGTTCGGGTTGATGGCGGCGCTGGTGTTTGATTTGCTGGTGTTGCCGGCGATATTGGTCGTTGCATGCAGAGTGGCGAACGAGCGCCGGTAAATGCCGTTATTTTTTCCACGAAAAAGAGGGCCCAAGTGGGCCCTCCGAGAACGGAATGTCTGCAAGCGTTACGACATCAGTCGCTGCCGCAATCTGGGCGAGCCAGCCAGCAGCAGCAGGGACAGGCCGAACAACGCCAGGGTACCCGGCTCGGGAACCTTTTCGAAGCGTATGGTCGCGTTCAAATCGGTGGTCCGATATCTGTAGTCAGCATTAGCATCCTCCAATTGACCTTCGAAATTTCCGGCTGCATCGATGTTGGTATCAAGGCGCCAGACGACCTCGAGTTTCGGCGCTCCATTATCCGAGCCGGAGAGTTCGTAGTACGTCAAACCCGTTGCCGAGTCCTTGAAAAAGTTCTTGGCGAAATTCTGTTCATCCGGGGTTAGGCCAGACAGGAAATCGAAGTTTACTTCGCCGCGCAGGATGATGTTTCCCGTCTGGCCGACCGACTCGACCAGATTCAGGCGCAGAACCTGGATACTCTCGTCCCTTGCCGTATCATAAGCGACGTCGTCGTTTTCCCCACCAGTCCACGCGGTGTTGTGAAAGAAAAGGTCGAAGTATCCATCCGTGAAATTAACCAGAGGTTGCTGGTTGCCTTGTTGGTCAGACTCCGTTAATCCGAGATACTCGCCTTCAAGAGAGTAGTCGACACTGAGACCCCAATTAGTAATACCTCCTAACTCAGTACCCCAGCGATTATTCCCTCCGGCCCCGCTGGTAAAGCCACCAGGGTCGTCGAACGTATTATCGTCGAAGGTTAATGAATCGAAGGTCCGTCCTTGGCGACTATAATCGACCGGTGCCCCGAGCCCGAGCAGAACACTCGGAATGTTGCTGTCGATGACCGTGGAGCCAGCGACTGGCAACTGCCCTGAAGCAGCCTCGTAGATCGACGTTGCAGTGAAGTTGGTCCCCCCAATCGATTCCAGGGGATCCGTGATCGCTCCGGTTCCTGATCCAGGGGGGGTAAGGCTCGCGTCCATAACAAACGGATCGTAGGGGACGGTAGCACTCGCACCGGTGGCCCAAACGAACGCCAGTGCGGTTGCCGTCACGCCGAGGGGGACTCTGAATGCCTTTATGCTCATTATTCGCTCTCCTATAGAGTGATTACTTCATTCATATCGGAATCGGATCGCATAAAATAAAGCGCACCGATCTTGCTGAATTATAGAAAGCATGAAACATGCCAAGACACTCAAAACAAGTCCGAAAAATATATAAGCACCTATATTTGCTATACTCATTGAGGCCAACTCCTGATCTGAACCTCCCCTAGGGCGATGTACTGACGGCACAAATGTAAAGTTTCCCGACAGTGGATTCGGTATGGCCAGCGCGTTTCGCCAAGCCAATCGCGACCCGGAGGTATCACTCGAGTTCACCGAATAACTGTTCGGCTTGTGTGCGGTCGGGGAAGGCGCTGTGTTCATCCAGCAGCCTTCTGAGCACCTCGGCGGCCCGTTCCGAATCACCGTACGCTTGATAGGCCCTAGCGAGATGATACGCAATCTCCGGATCGTCGGGTGCCAATTCGACCGCCTTGCTCAACACTTCCACAGCCCTGGCGGTTGCGTCATTGTGCAGCAGAATCGTGCCGAGCGTATTCAGGACGGCTGCCGAATCGGGAGCCAGACTTGCGGCTTGTTCTGCATAAGCCAGTGCCTGTTCAGGGTCTTTTTCCCGTAATAGCCAGGCGGTATTGTTCAGCGCGGTTACGTCATCCGGGTGCTCCGCGAGGACGTGCGCATAGGATTCGAGCGCCTCGCCGTGTTGGTCAGCCTGCAACTGCCAAGTCGCCACCATGAGGCGGGCCGCCCGATCAGTCGGATGTTCGGCCAACCAGGCCCCGAGGGTCGCCCGTGCAGACACCTCGTCTGACGCCGCGTGCTGGGCCTGTGCCAGACGCAGCACCCATTCGCGCCGCTCGGGGGATTGCTCCAGAGCCCTTTGATACGACTGTACAGCCGCTTCCGGTCTGCCCTCTTTCAGCGCTAGTTCACCGGCAAGGACCGCTACGTCGGTTCGATCGGCGTGGTTCTCCAGCAGTCGGTCGAGGTGAGGGCGAGCGTCTGCCGGGCGTTCATCCATCAACAGATTACGAACCAACAGAACGCGCGCCGGAAAGTGGGTCGGACGCAACTCCAACAGATCCAGAAGGGTAGCTTCCGATCCCTTTCTGTCACCCGCTTCGGATTGCACTTGCGCCAAAGTCCAGTGTATGTCGACATCCTCCGGTGTCTGTTCGAGAGCCGAGGTCAACCAGATTGCTGCGTCTTCGAACTGACCAAGGCGGGCATGTACATCGCCTAATGCATAAAGCACCTGGACAGTCCGGGGGTGATGCTGGCGGGCGTATTGCAAGGTCTGGATTGCTTCCTGCGCCATCCCGGATTCGGCCTGAATCCGGGCCAGCATCAAATGCCCACTCAAATTTTCCGGATGCGTCTCGATCACCACCCGCAGCCATTGTATTGCCCCCAGCAGATCACCGTCCTGCAGATCCAGACCGGCCAGTCGTAATGCCGAGAGTGCATGACCTGGGTGATGATGCTGCAGGGACAAGAATATCTCCCGGGCCGCCTGGTACCGTCCTGCCTGCAATTCCAGGGAACCGAAATTCATGCCGGTCACAAGATCTCCCGGCGCGATTTCAAGTCCGGCTTCGAATGCCTCGCGCGCTTCGTCGACTCGCCCGAGACCCATCAATGCACCGCCGATGAGATTCCAGGGCTCGACACGATTCGGATGATCTTGCTGAAGACGCCGAGCGGAAGCCAAGGCTTGTTCATAGTTTCCATCTTGTAACTGCGACTGTATACCGGCCGCATCGGAGCTGGCGGAGTCACTGGCTTGCAACTCGGCTGCCCTGCGCAGCGCATCCATTCCCTGCTCATGCTGTCCCTGACCGAGCAATCTCGCACCGAGGAGTATTTGCAGTTCGGCCGAGTCCGGCTTGAATTCCGCAAGCTCGGTCAGCAGCGATAAACCTCGTTCATCATCGCCGGCGGCGAAAGCGAGCTGGGTTCTGAGTGCATTCAATTCCGTTTGTCGCCCGTTGAAACGTGCCGCAGAGCTTTCAAGCAGTTGCCGGGCCTCGGCAACCCGGCCCTGTTCCGAAAGCAGGCCCAAGAGAGGGTAAACGGCCTGAACGGAGCGGGGTGCCTGGGTGATGTGTCGGCGCAGATGCTGCTCTGCCTGCTGTTGATTGCCCAAGCGGATATGCGTAATGCCCAGATGGAGTAAAGCCGGGACATAGTTCGATTGACGCGACAGGGCTTCCTCAAAATCGACGCGGGCGTCACCGTAACGTTCCTGGTTGAAGGCAATCAATCCACGCACATAGCTCACACCCGGATGCTGAG
>SLST01000258.1 GCA_007130265.1 Spirochaetales bacterium | reverse complement strand
TCTCACGGGGCGAAGCCTCATCATGCGTGACGGTCGTGGTGAGGACCACCGACTCATGGTGAAACTCGAAGGCTCGCGATACGCGAAGTCCCGCCTCCGGCAGATCGGCAGCGAGCACGGCGCGGTGCGACGTCGACTCGGCGCTCTGATTCCACTTCGCAACGCCTGCCTCACCGTGCACCGGTTTTGACTCACCGGGCCACGGTGGACCGAACCGGTCGATGCAGAGATTGTGCCCGACGATCGCCGCGAGGAGCGAGGCCTCAGGACCGTCGCCGTAGACGTCAGGCTGTGAGGCGGCGGTCTCGGGCGCCGCGGCAGGCCACGGGGGCTGCCACAGCGGATCGAGGTCGTCGCCGGCAGTGGTTATCGAAGCAAGGTGCCCACCGATCCGCATCACGGTGAGCCGCAGCTCGGGTCCGGAAAGAACCCAGGCATCCATACCCCGCCACCTGGTACTGGAAATCTCGATGCGGTCCATGGCGTACCTCCCGGTTCCCATTGAATCGGGTCGTGAAGAGGCGGTCAAGCACCAACCTTTGCACCGACGTGACTTCGGTTGTACGCACTCACGAGTGCCTTCGTGCCCGCGAGATCGATGTTGGTATCCACGCCCGCGCCCCAATGACACGCGCCGTCGGGCAGCTCGATCTGGATGTACGCCACCGCCTCGGTCTCGGCGCCGGAACCGATCGCATGCTCATGGAAGTCGGTGAGGGTGATATCGGCGACGCCGGCCTCGGCAAGAGCGTGGACGAAGGCGCTGATGGGACCGTTGCCCTCGCCCGTTATCTCGTGCCGCCGGCCTTCGAACGCGACGGTCGCCCGGCACCGCAGCGTCCGCGGATCATGGTTGACGTACTCGAACTCGACCTCCGGTACCTCGAGAGGGCTCCGGGTCTGAAGGTACTCGCGGTTGAAAGCCTCATAGATCTCGGTCGTTGTGAGCTCGCGCCCCTGCTCGTCGGCGATACGGTTGACCATCCGACCGATCTCTATGTGCATCGCTTTGGGCATCTCGAACCCGAACTCGCGCGACATGACGTATGCGACCCCGCCCTTGCCGCTCTGACTGTTTATCCGCACGATCGACTCGTACGTCCGCCCTATGTCGCGCGGATCTATATGGAGGTAGGGGACCTTCCACGGAACATCGCCGGCGGCCTCTGCTCCCCGTCGATCCATACCCTTCTTGATCGCATCCTGGTGCGACCCTGAGAAGGCGGTGAAGACAAGCTCCCCGGCGTAGGGATGACGAGGCGGAACGCTCATCCGGGTCGTGCGCTCGAACACGCGTCGTACGCGCGGCAGATCGCTGAAGTCGAGCCCCGGATCGATACCGTCGGCAAGCCGGTTGAGCGCGACCGTCACAATGTCAAGGTTTCCCGTGCGCTCGCCGTTGCCGAAGAGGGTCCCCTCGACCCGGTCCGCGCCCGCCATGAGCCCGAGCTCGCACGCGGCCACGCCGGTGCCGCGATCGTTGTGGGTATGGAGACTGATGATCGCCAGCTCACGGCGCCTCATGTTCCGGCAGAACCACTCGATCTGGTCGGCGTGTTTGTTCGCCGGGATGAACTCGACCGTGTCGGGCAGATTGAGGATGATCTTGTTCTCCGGGGTGGGGTCCCAGACGTCCATGACCGCCTCGCAGACCTCGAGCGCGTAGTCGGTCTCCGTGTCGGAGAAGCTTTCCGGCGAGTACTCGAGCCGAACCTGTGTTCCGGTGAGCGTGGGCGCGAGCTCCTTGATCAGATTCGCTCCGCTGACCGCGATCGCCTTGATCTCTTCGCGCTCCAGCCCGAAGGTTATCTCACGCTGGAGCACGGAGGTCGAATTGTAGAAGTGCATGATGACGTTCTTCGCGCCGCGAACGCTCTCGAACGTTCGACGGATCAAGTGTTCGCGCGACTGGGTCAGCACCTGAATATATACATCGTCGGGGATGCGCTCCTCTTCGATCAGCTTGCGCACGAAATCGAAGTCGATCTGCGAAGCCGACGGAAACCCCACTTCGATCTCCTTGAAGCCAATCTCGACGAGCAGATCGAACATCTCGCACTTCTCGGACACGCTCATCGGAATCGCGAGCGCCTGATTCCCGTCGCGAAGGTCGACGCTGCACCACATGGGCGCCTTCTCTATCGACCTGCCCGGCCACACGCGGTCGGTCAGGTCTACGGTCTTGAATGGTGTGTATTTCGGCATGATTCCTCCCTCGTCTTCGCCCGAGCCTCTCGCGGCACGGGTTCTGCATCGGTCGACGACCGACTACTGCAGCGCAAAAAAAAGGCCCGCTGCCGAAGGATTCGGCAGCGGGCCCTTTCGCCTGCTCGCAGGATGTCACTGCATCCCCGATCCTTCGCATACAGCGGGCCCTCCTAGAGCGAGAAGGAGACCTCGAGGATCGCGCGTCGTGCAGGCAGAAGTTGTCATCGAGAAAGAATGTATCAAGCATTGGTCGCTGTGGCAACCGAATCCTTACAAAAATGTAAGGCTAATGACATGCCCGAGTAACCGTTTAGCCGTATCATAAGGAAACCATCATTGGGAGCGAATCGATGAGAGACAGAGCGGTAACCCTGACTATCCTTGGCGCACTGGTGCTCGTCACGGCCCTCGCAATCGGAGGGGGATTTCTCGGCGCACGGCTTGCCGGGAGTTCGACGGTCTCACCGGAGCCGTCACCGGGGCTTCAGTTCGCCCCCACCACGGTCCCCTCGGGGTCAAATCGTGCGCCGGATGACCCGCGATCGGTCGTGCCTGAGGAGTTCGACATCACCCGGATCGTGCACCCCGGCCCGACGCAGGCGGGCGACCACTCGGCAATCGCGCGGTCGTTCCAGCAGCAGTTCCGATCGGTTGCCCAGCAGACGCTCCCGGTCGTCGTCGAGGTGAACGTGGTGAACCGGGTTACCCGGCGGGTCCAGGATTCGCCCTTCGACTTCTTCTTCGGGAATCCGCGCAACCGGCCGGAGGAGCGGGAGTTCGAGCAGCCGGGAATGGGCTCCGGGGTAATCGTCGCTCGAGACGGACGGACGGTGTATGTCCTCACGAACCATCACGTCGCCGGCGAGGCAGACGAGATCGAAATCGTGCTCTTCGACTCCCGGAAGTTCGAGGGTGGGATCGTCGGCTCCGACGAGCTCATGGACGTCGCCCTGCTCTCCTTTCAGACGAGCGAGGAGGTGCCTATCGCACCGCTCGGTGACTCGGACACGCTCCAACCAGGCGACTGGGTCTTCGCAGTGGGCAACCCGCTCGGCTTCCAGTCGACGATCACGGCGGGAATCGTCAGCGCGACCGCCCGATCGGCACAGCCCGGGTCTACGATGAGTGGAGTCACCAACTACATTCAGACCGACGCGGCGATCAACCGAGGAAACTCCGGCGGGCCGCTGGTGAACCTGGTCGGCGAAGTCGTTGGCATCAACACCTGGATCGCCTCGCAGACCGGCGGCAGCATCGGCCTGGGCTTCGCAATTCCCATCAACAACGCCCGGCGCGCGAT